>NZ_JBFRHB010000007.1:0-145097 GCF_052115645.1 Arthrobacter sp. 2MCAF14
CAGGCTTGTGGGAAACTTTCATCTACGAGATGCCTCTCTTTTCGGTGGTCAATGTGCTCTAGACAAGCTCCATTTTCCTCGAAAAGACGGGCATTCTCGGTTTAAACCGCCGCCCGCGTCTCGATCATCATCGGTGGATCAAGGCTTAGGCGCTATCGGAGGATTCCGCAAGACCTGTCGCGTTCGCTCCAACGGCGGTAGATTCGGGCCATGACGAACAATCTGAGCGTTGTTGTTAATGCCGACGCGCAGCAAGTTTGGACTTCGCTGCGCGAACCGTCGCTCGTGGCTCAATGGCACGGCTGGGAGGCCGATGAGCTTGGCGACGAAATCAACCAGATCTACTTCAGCACCGCCGTGGTCGAGGGGCCTGACCACACAAGCCTCACGGTGAACGGCGGGGACGTCTTCGAACTCACCCCGGTCAGCGGAGGCACCGAAGTCCGCGTGACGCGGGCCGCCTTGGACCACGATTCCGAATGGGCAGCGTGGGACGAGGACATCACCCAAGGCTGGCTGACCTTCCTGCACCAGCTCCGATTCGCCCTGGAACGCCATCCACACGGGCACCGGCGTACGCATTTTGTCTCCCTGCCCGGCGGTAGCGGCTCCGGAATCCAGAAACTTGGCCTGGCCGACGTCCCGGCTCCCGGGGAGGAATACTCGCTCACGCTCCCCACGGGCGAGGCCCTTTCCGGCAAGGTCTGGTTCCGGAGCAACCACCAGGTGGGCCTCACCGTGCACGGTTATGCGGAACACGGGGACGGGCTGCTGATTGTGGCTGACCAGCCGGTGATTCCGGAGAAGAGGCCCGACGGCGGCACTATCGTGATCGCTTCGACCTACGACCTGGGCGCGGCCAGCCTGGACTCGATCCGCTCCCACTGGGACGGCTGGAAGGCTGAGAACTACCCCACAGAGGTGCATTCGCACTGACGATTCACGCTCCGGGGCTGGCAGACTGTAACGGTGCCAGCCGATTCTTCACTGCCTGCTTCCGGGTCTCACTCCAAGTCCGATCCTTCCGCGCTCGGGGCTGCCCGTCAGTCCGCATTTTCCTTCGAGGTAGGTGCGTGGCTCAGCGAAACGCGCCCGCCGTCGTCGGGCCTTTTGAACGCCGACGGCGGCAGCTGGCACGGCGGCGGCAAGCGCGGGGAGTTCCTGGGCCGCACCGGAACCATCACCACACCGCACGGCCAGATCCAGACGCCCGCATTCATCGCCGTCGGGACCAAAGCCACGGTCAAAGCCGTGCTGCCCGAATCCATGAAGGAGCTCGGCGCGCAGGCTTTGCTGGCCAACGCCTACCACCTATATCTGCAGCCTGGACCGGAGATTCTGGACGCGGCCGGAGGTCTCGGCGCGTTCATGAACTGGGACGGGCCGACGTTCACGGACTCTGGTGGATTCCAGGTGATGAGCCTCGGCTCGGGGTTCAAGAAGGTCATCGACATGACCTCCGTGGATGCGTCCGGGCCTGACGACGCTGTGGCCCCGGGCAAGGAGCGGCTGGCCCACGTGGACGAGGACGGCGTCTGGTTCAAGTCGCACTTGAACGGGGACCGGCACCGTTTCTCCCCGGAGATCTCCATGCGGGTGCAGCACCAGATCGGCGCCGACATCATGTTCGCCTTCGACGAGCTGACCACACTGCAGAACTCCCGTGCCTACCAGGAGGAATCCCTGGAGCGGACGCGTCGCTGGGCCGAGCGCTGCGTCGTGGAGCATGAGCGGCTGACGGCTTCCCGGGTGGGCAAACCCTACCAAGCCCTATTCGGCGTCATCCAGGGTGCGCAGTACGAGGACCTCCGCCGCAAGGCCTGCCGGGATCTTGGCGGGATGCCCTTCGATGGTTTCGGCATCGGCGGTGCCTTGGAGAAGGAGAACCTCGGCACCATTGTGCGTTGGTGCAACGAGGAACTTCCCGAGAACAAGCCACGGCATCTCCTTGGCATCTCCGAGCCGGATGACATCTTCACAGCCATCGAAAACGGCGCCGACACCTTCGATTGCGTCTCCCCCACCCGAGTGGCCCGCAACTCGGCCTTTTACACCCTGTCCGGTCGGTACAACCTCTCCGGGGCACGCTACAAATCGGATTTCGGACCCTTGCAGGATGGTTGCGACTGCTACACCTGCGCAAACTATTCGCGGGCGTACATCCACCACCTGTACAAGGCGCATGAGATGGTTTCGCACACGCTGATCTCTATCCACAACGAGCGCTTCGTGGTGAAGATGGTGGACGATGCCCGTCTGGCGATCGAATCCGGGGATTTCTTCGAGTTCAAGGCCGAGACCCTGGGGCGGTACTACTCGTAGCTCTCGGTCGCTTCCCGCCGCGCTCGCCGTCGCCTCCCGACGTCGAGATCGCTGGAACGGTGCCGGTTCGCCGAAACTCTCCGGCGAGCCGGCACCGTTCCGGCGAACTCGCGCCGGGAGCCCCTCAGGGGCGGTCCGCCGTCGTCACGCCGATCACCAGGAGAACCGCATTGAGCACGACGGCGGGCACCACCAGCACTTCTGGGGCGTTGAACAGCATGCCCAAAGCCAAAGGCACCAGGGCGAAGAGGCACAGTACGTAGCCTCGGATCCTGGTTCCGAGCATGGCGGGTCCGCTCCGTCCAAGCTGCATCAGGTACACCAGTTTGGTCAGGTCTTCCTGCTGGCGAAAGGCTCGTCGCAGCATCCCCGCGCCCAAACCACCGCCCGCCGCCGCGCCCAGGACGAGAAGCTCCACCCGGAAGCCGCCAGCCAGCACGAAGAATCCGGCAGCCGCCGTCGTCCACAACCCCATCAGCATGACCGGCAGCGCGACGTGGACCCAGCGCGAGGCCGTCCTGGAAATGGGGAGGAGGGCATCGAGGCTGGGAGCCATGCGCAATTGCCAAAGCGGCCCGGCCGCCGCGGTGGAAGAGAAGATCGCCGCGGCAAGCAGCACAGGAAGCAGGATGATAGGTGAATCGAACGTCCGGACCAGCCCGGTCAAGGGAACGACGGCGAGACCCAGCCCCCAGCGCCACAGCCGGCCGGGCTGCCGGGCGAGCACGGTTGCCTCCGCGTGGAAGAGCGCGCCCGCTGCCGTGCGCGGCGTCCCCCGGAGCTTCACCCGGCTCCGTTTGCCGCCGCTGGACAGCGAGGCACTGAGCTCCCCCGTGTCCATTAGCGTCAGCGCAGCCTGGACATGTCCCCTGGCGGACCCTGCCTTGAGCAGCGATGTCGTGCGGACGCTGGAGAGCTTGTTGCGCATGCCGAGCGCCGCGGCAATCAAAGCGATTGCAGGGGCGACGGCGAAGATCCAGTTTCCTTGCAGCGTCCCGAAAAGCATTGCTCCGATTGCGGCCGAAGCGGCAGCCAACAGCCACGAGGTTGCCCGGCCTTGCGGCCGCGCCGGCCTCTGGGCCGGTCTCTGGGGCCGGGCCGGCGCTGCCAAGCGGGTCTGGGCAAACGCGGCCAGCGCGAGAATAGCCGCACCGGTCAGTGCCCCTGCCAGGACCCGCCCGGCGAATACCACCGCGTTCGAGCCGCTGAGGACTGCCACCGGAATGGTGGCGAGGGCCCCGACGACGGCGGCAGCCCAGACTGCGCGGCGCAAGCCTCGGGCTAGAAGCGGCTCGCGGTCGATAGCCAGTGAGTACCACCAGTGCCGCTGATTCGCCGTGATGGCCAGTGGCCCGAGCCTGCCCGCCACCCAATAGGCCGCGAGGCCCAAGAGCCCGAACCCGGCCACTAGGCCGTATTCAACAGAGATGACACCGTAGCTAGCCGAAATCAGGTGACCGCCGAAGCCATGCTCCGCTGCGGCAGTGAGCCCGTTGAGGAGGCCTGTCGCGTAGATCAGGCCGACGCCGAACGTCAGGAACTGGATGTACAGCTCGTTGAGCCTGGAAAGCAAGGACTGACCGCGCGGGCGAATGACCTTGCGCGTGGCACTCTCGGGGTCGAAGTCCACGAACTCCGGCTGCGCTACGGCATCAGTGGACATGCTCACCTGCGGATCCTCGCCACAGCCTCGTCGGTGCTAACCACGCGCGCCCCGCCGTCGTCGACTATTACCGCTCTGGTACACGCGGTCTGGGCGACGTCCGCATCGTGAGTGACCATGACGACGGCGGCACTCTTCTTGGCAGTTCTGGCGATCCGCTGCGCGAGCAGGCCGCGCATGCGGGTATCGAGCCGCTGCTCCGGTTCGTCCAGGACCAGCAGCTCGAAGGGGCGGATGAATGCCGAGGCCAGCAGGAGCTTGCGGCGCTGTCCCGAGGAAAGCTGATCGGGAAACGCATCCGCCACCGTTTGGAGCTCGAAGAAGTCGATCTCTCCCTCCACGGCAGGATCGGGGTTGGCGAGGCCATGCCCCCGGGCCACCAAGGAAAGGTGCTCGCGGACCGTGAGTGAATCAAAGTAGGCATCCTCGTCCAGCAGGACCGAGACCTTGCTGCGAAAGAGGGCCGAGCGGTCGTCCGGCATCAAGCCAAGAACGTGGGCATCGCCCTCAATGGCGGCCTGCGCGCCTATCATCGTCCGCAACAGAGTGGACTTGCCGGCACCGTTTTCGCCCACCATCCCGAGCACTTGCCCGGAGAAAACCTCGACGTCGAGCGGCCCGCACACTGCATGCTCGCCATAGCCTGCAACAAGATTCTCGGCCGTGAGCACGGCGATTCCCAGCTTCATCCTCTGAAACTACCGGACTTCCCTGCGGTTCCCCTGAGCCGACGGCCAATGCCCGCTCGCATATACCCCGTCCCGACCCAACGCCCGCTCACATATATGGCGTCCCGGGCCCGACGCCCGCTCACATATATGGCGTCCTCGGCCGACGCCCGCTCACCTATATGGCGTCCTCGGCCGACGCCCGCTCACATATATGGCGTCCCGGGCCCGATTTCCTGCTCAGGCCCAGTAGCTGGGCTCTCGCTTCTTGATCCAGCCGATGACCAACGACGTCACGGGAACGAGGATGTATTGGACGCCAACCTTATATACGAAGCCAACCAGGACATAGTTGACGAAGCTTCCGAAGTCCGTGATGCCAATGACCGAGGCCGCGATGCTGCAGAAGATGAGCGTGTCCACGAATTCGCCCACCCCGGACGAACCCATGAGCCGAGCCCAGAGGGTTCTCTCACCCGAACGGGCTTTCATCTTGACCAGGATCAGGGAGTTGATGGTCTGGCCGGCCAGGAACGCGAGAAGGGAAGCAAGGACGATCTGGGGAACCGGTCCCAGTGCGCCTTCGATGGCAGCCTGCTTGGCGTTGCCGTAATCGTCATTGAAACCGGGCAGCGCGATGATGATCCAGTAGCAGAGCGATGCGAATGCTGACAGTGCGAACGAGGTGATGATCGCTTTGCGGGCAACTTTGAATCCATAAATCTCGCTCATCACATCGCCGAGAATGTACGCAAGCGGGAAGAGGAAGAATCCGCCGTCGGTGATGATCGGACCGAAGACGACGCCTTTGGCAGCGCCGATGTTGGACAGGATCAGCACGACGGCCATGCATGCGAGCATGATGCCAAAGTACGGGGAGCCTATCGACGCGAAGCGCGGCGCGGGTTTACTCAGGGTCTGGGATTCTGGTGCTGACGTCATCGCTTGTCCGTTCATAGTGGTTCGCGCAGACGACCGGAGTTAGCACGGCGCCCCGCTGTATTAGCACTGGTGGTGGCCCCGCCAGCAAAACTGCGTAGCCTCCCCTATTCTCGCATCGAGGAATCGAGAATTGTCAGGCAAACTCGCCACCGCCCACGACGCTCGTCACCCCAAGCGAGCGAGCGTCGGGCCAAAACCCGACATAAGCGAGCGAGCGTCGGGCCAAAACCCGATATAAGTGAGCGGGCGTCGGAGTCGCCCCGGACCCGTTCGACCCCCTCTAGCGGGGCGGCGCGGGCTAGGGCAAGCTTGGTCCAAGACGGGCTGACCGGCGGGATACGGAACGGAACGAGGGACGCGCATGGCGGAGCACTTTGACACGGTGGACGAGTACATCGCGTCGCGTCCAGACGAGGTTCGACCCATCCTTCAGGAGATCCGACGGCGGGCCCTGGCAGCGGTGCCCGGAGCCGGGGACAGGATCAGTTACGGTATCCCCACCATCACGCTCGACGGCCACTATGTGGTGTATTTCGCGGCGTGGAAGCACCACATTTCCGTCTATCCAGTGCCCGTCGGCGACGAGGACTTCGAGCGGGAAATCGCCCCATTCCGGGCGGCCAAGGGCACATTGAAGTTCCCCCTAGGGAAGCCGATGCCGTATGAGCTCATCGAAAAAGTAGCAACGCTGCTGGCTGAGCGCGAGCGGCAGCGTGGCGGCTACTGACAATCGGCCGGTGCGGGGGTACGGTACAGCCATGCGCCGCGATGAGCTCGAGCACGCCATCCGGGCCGCTACGGATATCATCCACGGCGACCGGGTGATCGTGATCGGCAGCCAGTCAATTCTGGGATCCTTCACGGAGGACCAGTTGCCTGCGTCGATCACCATGTCGGATGCCGTCGACATCGCCCCGTTTTCCGACGACGACGCCGGCACACTTGCTGACAGCATCGACTCCGCCCTTGGTGAGTGGTCACCCTTCCACAAGGAGTTCGGGTTCTATGTCCAGGCAGCCGAAAGGGAGACTGCTGTGCTCCCGGAGGACTGGGAGTACCGCCTTGTCGGTGTGCGCAATGAGCGGACCCGGAACAGCACGGGGCTCTGCCTGGATCCCTACGATCTCTGCGCGGCGAAGCTCATTGCGGCACGCCCCAAGGACCACGCGTTCGTTCTGGCACTCATCGAGTCATCCCTCATCGACTGCGTCCGGCTCGTCGACAGAATCAGGCTGATAGACCCCTCCGAGCCTCGCCGCGCTGCGGCTTTGTCTTGGGCCATGTCCGTCTGACCCGGCCCAAACCCGTCCGAAACCGAAGGAGCAAGGTAATGACCAAGGTGGTGGCGTTCATGTCGATGTCCCTCGACGGCTATGTGGCGGATCTCGAGGACGGCGTCGACGAGGTCTTCGACTGGTACTTCGCAGGCGACGTCGACGTCCCTACCTTCAACCCGGGTTTCACATTCCATGTTTCTGAAGCGAGTGCCCAATACCTGCGTGCCCTAATAGGCGATGTGGGCGCGATGCTCACCGGGAGACGCACCTCCGACCGGGCCGACGCCTGGGGCGGCCAGCACCCGTTCGGCGTGCCCGCGTACGTCGTGACTCATCGGATGCCCGAGGGGTGGCCCCGTTCCGACTCCGCCGTCCATTTCGTCACCGACGGGCTGGAAAGCGCTGTCGCGCAGGCAAAGGCCGCGGCCGGCGACAAAATCGTCGTCATGCACGGGCCGGACACCATTCGGCAGTGCCTCGACGCCGGCCTACTCGACGAGATCCGCGTCGACCTGGTTCCGCTGCTGCTCGGATCCGGTATCCGGCTGTTCGATCGCGTTGAGAACGCGCCGGTCACTTTGGGCAACCCGACCGTCGTCGAGGGTGTCGGCGTCACGCACTTGAGCTACCCGGTCCTCAAGTAGGCGTCACGCAGGGCAGGTTTTTGGGTCCGTGCGGTTGGCCAAGCCGCGGAATTCCGGGGCTGTCCAAGCTGCGGGAATCCAAAAGTTGCGTAGCGTGACACGCCTCGCACGAAACTACCCCGAGTGCGCCTCCAGAAATGCGTACACCTCGGTCTCGTCGACGCCGGGGAACGCACCAGGAGGCATGGCGGCCAGGAGGTGCGAGTGGGCGCGGGCGGACGGCCAGGCGTTGCCTGCCCAGGATGAAGCCAACGACGCTGGCGGGCGCTTGCAGCAGTTCGGGTCCGGACACGTCGAAGTAGCCCGCGCCGTCGTCTCCCTTCCGCGGAACCACTTCACGTGCTGGTACGGCACGCCGATGCTGAGCGAAAACTCCCCCGCCGCCGAGCGCTCGGTGCGGGCCGTGCACCAATACGTGCCGGAGACGGTGTCGGTGTACTGGCTGTAGGCGCTGAACTTGTCCGGAACGTCGAACACGGCACGCGAAGTCCACGCTTTGCACGCCGGTTGGCCTTCGATGGCGCCGGTATGGTCCTGGGGGAAGGCCACGCCGTCGTTCTCGTAGGCCTTGTAGATGATGCCGCTCTGGTGGGTCTTCTGGAAGTGCGTCGTGATGCCCAGGTGTTTCGTGGCGAGGTTGGTGAAGCGGTGCGCCGCGGTTTCGTAGGAGACGGCAAAGGCGTCGCGGATGTCCTCGACCGCGATCTCCTTGGCGGCTTTCGCCTTTTGGAGGAACTCCAGGGTGGCGTGTTCGGGCAGGAGGAGCGCCGCGGCGAAGTAGTTGGTCGCGACGCGCTGCGCAAGGAAGTCGCCGTAGTTCTTGGGCGTTTCGTGGCCGAGCACGTAGTGGCCCAGGGCCTGCAGGAGGACCGAACGGGGATCGTGGTCCTGCCGCTGGCTCTGCGTGAGATAAATTCGGTGATTCTTAAGATCGGTCACCGAACGGGTGGAATGGGGCAGGTCGCCCACGTGGTGCAGCGTGAATCCGAGGTGGTCCGCGATGTCTGCAATGACGTGCTGGCTCAACGGACCCGTCGTGTACCCAACCCCTTTGAGGACCTTCTGCGCTTCGGCTTCGTACTCCGGAAAATAGTTGCCGCGCTCGCGCATCATGGCACGCAGTTCACCGTTCGCGCGGCGGGCCTCTTCCGGCGTCGCGACCTGCTCGTTGAGCCTACGCTCAAGCTCCTGCAGGAGGCCCACTTGCGACTCCAGTACATCCAGCGGAAGCCGCGAGCTGACGCGGATTTTCGGCAGGTTCAGCGACTCATACAAGGGCCCGCGCTGGTACCGTTCCAGCTCGATTTCCAGGGCCGCGCGGCGGCTGGGGGGTTCCGATCCGAGCAACTGTTCGATGCCGACATTCAGGGCCGCGGCAAGCTGCTTCAACAAGCCCAGTTTGGGTTCCCGCTTACCGTTCTCGATGAGGCTCAGCTGGCTGGGGGCGGTCCCGACGGCGGCGCTCACGTCGTCGAGGGTCAGTCCGGCCTGCTTGCGCAGATACCGCACGCGGCGGCCGAGGCTGATGACGTCCAGTTCGGGGTCAGAGGCGGACGACGACGGCGGCGTTACTTCGCGGTTCCAGCTCACAGGTGACATTTCTTGAGGATACGCGAAGAAGTGCATTTCTTTCCATGCTTTTTATCTAGCAAGCCCCTTGGAAGTGCTGAAAAGTAAGAACTACGGAAACCCCGGCCGGCCTGAACTGCAAAGGCGCAGCGAAGACCGGCCGGGGCTACATACACAGCAACACGCCAAAGTAGCGTCAAAGGAGACAGACAATGACCGCAGCATTTGAACCAGAGCAGCCCACCTCCGCTCAGCAGGCCGCCGCACTGGAGCTCGAATGGGCTGCCAACCCGCGTTGGGAAGGCGTCACCCGCGATTACTCGGCCACCGACGTCGTCCGCCTTCGCGGCCGCGTCTCCGAAGAACACACCCTGGCCAGGCGCGGCTCCGAGAAGTTGTGGAAGCAACTCACGGAAGAGCACAAGGAAGGCAAGTACACCAACGCCCTCGGTGCCCTGACCGGTAACCAGGCCGTCCAGCAGGTCAAAGCCGGGCTGCGGGCGATCTACCTTTCCGGTTGGCAGGTCGCCGCCGACGCCAACAATTCCGGCCACACCTACCCGGACCAGTCGCTGTATCCGGCGAACTCGGTCCCCACCGTGGTCCGCCGCATCAACAACGCCCTGCTCCGCGCCGACCAGATCGAATTCTCCGAGGGCATCCAGACCGTCGAGGACTGGCTGGTCCCGATCGTCGCCGACGCCGAAGCCGGTTTCGGTGGCCCGCTGAACGCCTACGAACTCATGAAATCCATGATCCAGGCCGGCGCCTCGGGAGTGCACTGGGAAGACCAGCTCGCTTCCGAGAAGAAGTGCGGCCACCTCGGCGGCAAGGTGCTCATCCCCACCCAGCAGCACGTCCGGACCCTGAACGCCGCCCGCCTCGCGGCCGACGTCGCGGGCACCCCTTCGGTGATCATCGCCCGCACTGACGCCGAGGCAGCCACTCTGATCACCTCCGACGTCGACGAGCGCGACCAGGAATTCATCACCGGCGAACGCACGGCGGAGGGCTTCTACAAGGTCCGCAACGGCATCGAACCCTGCATCGCCCGCGCCAAGGCATACGCCCCGTATTCGGACCTCATCTGGATGGAAACGGGCACCCCGGACCTCGAGCTCGCCCGCAAGTTCGCCGAGTCCGTCAAGGCCGAGTTCCCGGATCAGATGCTCTCCTACAACTGCTCGCCGTCGTTCAACTGGCGCAAGCACCTGGACGACGCCACCATCGCGAAGTTCCAGCGCGAACTCGGCGCCATGGGCTTCACCTTCCAGTTCATTACCCTGGCCGGCTTCCACGCCCTGAACTACTCGATGTTCGACCTCGCCCACGGCTACGCCCGCGAAGGCATGAGCGCCTACGTCGAACTCCAGGAAAAGGAATTCGCCTCCGAGTCCCGCGGCTACACCGCAACCAAGCACCAGCGCGAAGTCGGCACCGGCTACTTCGACGACATCGCAACTGCGCTCAACCCGAACGCATCAACCCTGGCCCTGGTGGGATCCACCGAAGAAGGCCAGTTCCACTAAAACTTCCCGTTCGACGGCGGGCCTGCCCCACTTCCAGCCTGCGGTGGGGCCGACAAAGGCAATCCTCCGCGTGCTCTTCCCCATCCCCGTCCTATGGCCTCGCAAAGCTCGGCCGAGGACTGGGACAGGGCCCCTTTTACGCACGCTTCCGGATCACCTTCGCCGGCCTTGCGGCTCTTGGCGACTGGCGCACCGGGCCGAAGAGTCCGGTATTGCGGCAGCCTGCGTAAAAGGGGCCCCGTTTCCGGGTCCGTCCTCGCTCAGCGAGGTCGGACCCGGAAACGGGGAATAGCAGGCAGAGCAATGCCGGTCCGAAGGCCGGACCGGGTCACACGGACCCAGCCACGCACCCAGCCCAGCACCCGCCGTCGAACATTTGCTTCTCTGAGGAGAGATTGAAATGAACAGCTTCACTGACAATTACACGATCAACGGCATCACGCTGACCGCCCAGCCCATCCACCGGCAGAACGAGGTTCTTACCCCGGACGCCCTCGAGTTCGTGGCAACCCTGCACCGCGCGACGGCGGAGCGCCGCCAGGAGCTGATGCAGGCGCGGCACGCCCGCCGCGGCCAGATCGCGAGCGGACAGGATCCGCGGTTCCTCCCGGAGACGGCGGACATCCGGAATGATCCGAACTGGCGGGTCGCTCCCCCGGCGCCGGGCCTGGAAGACCGCCGTGTGGAGATCACCGGGCCGGTTGACAGGAAGATGACCATCAACGCATTGAACTCCGGCGCCAAGGTGTGGCTCGCGGACATGGAAGACTCCTCCACCCCCACCTGGCGCAACGTCGTCCAGGGCCAGCTGAACCTCACGGACGCCCTGGAACGCCGGATCGACTTCACCTCACCGGAAGGCAAGGAATACAAGCTCCGTGCCGCCGAGGAGCTGCCGACCATCGTTGTGCGGCCCCGCGGCTGGCACCTGCCCGAGAAGCACATGCTCATCGACGGGAAGCCCGTTGCCGGTGGCGTGGTCGACTTCGGTTTGTTCTTCTTCCACAACGCCCGCCGCCTGCTGGCCCAGGGCAAGGGCCCGTACTTCTACCTGCCCAAGATCGAGAACCGCCTCGAGGCGCGCCTCTGGAACGACATCTTCATCCTGGCCCAGGACCTGCTCGGCATCCCGCAGGGCACCATCCGCGCCACGGTGCTGATCGAGACCATCACCGCGGCATTCGAAATGGAGGAGATCCTCTACGAGCTGCGCGATCACGCCTCGGGCCTGAACGCCGGCCGCTGGGACTACATCTTCTCCGTGATCAAGAACTTCCGCACCCGCGGCCCCCGCTTCGTGTTGCCGGACCGCGCCCAGGTGTCCATGACCGCCCCGTTCATGCGCTCCTACACCGAGCAGCTGGTCCGGGCCTGCCACCGCCGCGGTGCCATGGCGATCGGCGGCATGGCCGCGGCCGTTCCCAACCGCAAGGACGAGGCCGCCAACACGGCAGCGTTCGAGAAGGTCCGCGCGGACAAGACCCGCGAGGCCGGCGACGGCTTCGACGGTTCCTGGGTCGCGCACCCGGACCTGGTTCCGGTGTGCCGCGAAGTGTTCGACGGCGTACTCGGCGAGCGTCCGAACCAACTGGACCGCTCGCGCGAGGATGTCACCCCGGACGACCGTGCGCTGATCGACGTCGCCTCCACCGAGGGAACCATCACCGAGACCGGCATCCGGAACAACATCGAAGTGGGCATCCGCTACATCGAGTCCTGGCTGCGCGGCAACGGCGCCGTGGCCATCCACAACCTCATGGAAGACGCGGCAACGGCGGAGATCTCCCGTTCGCAGCTGTGGCAGTGGATCTACTCCCACGCCATCACGGACACCGGTGAAGTTATCACCCGCGAGTGGATCAACGACCTCCTGGACGAAGAGTTCGCGCGCCTGGAACGCTTCGACGACGACCGCTTCAACGATGCCCGCAGCATCTTCGAAGAAGTCACCCTGGCCGAGGAGTTCCCCACCTTCCTGACCATCCCGGCCTACGCCCGGTACCTCACGGAAGCCCGCGAGGAAGCGACCAAGGAAGAACTCGTGGCCGCCTGAACCCGTAGATAAAAGCCCCCGCCGCTGGGCTGCCTGCACTCTTCGCAACAAGTGACCCCGATGGCCGGGGAGGCAGCCCAGCGACGGAACCCTTCACTCACACGCGCGAGCTGGCAGCAGATGACCTCAAAACGCTCCGGAAGGGGCATCTGCTGCCAGTTCGCGCGGGGTTAAGGGACGACGGCGGGACTCGCCTACCGGCGCAGCGCACCTAGCGTTGCCGGGCCACCCAGCGCACCGAGAGGGTGGTGCAGACGCAGAACGCGGCGACCGAGCCAAGGATCACTAGGAGCGGCACGGTCCAGCTGCCGGAGATGCCGTGCACGTAGCCGATGATGGTTGGCGCCAGGGCCGCGAAGCAGTAACCCACCCCTTGCACGACGGCGGACATCTTGCCTGCCGAGGCTTGGTCGCGGGCGAACTTGATGATGGCGATGAAGATGACCGTGATGCCGCCACCCTGCGCTACTCCACCGAGGGACGACCACAGCCACCACCAGCCCGGGGCCAACAACAAACCCAGGGGCACCGTGAGCCACAAGGCACCCAAGGTGGCCGCCACCGCCGTCGTACTCGCGAAACGGGCGAGCAGCGGTACACCGAGGCCACCCACAATCGCGAAAATCTGGAAGAGCGACGATCCCGCGCCGGCTTGCGCTGTACCCATGCCAAGCTCATCGGCCAGGAAGCTTGGGAGCCACGCCGTCACGCCGTAGTACGAAAACGCCTGGCCGGCGAAGCCGAGCGTCAGGCCAACCGTCAGCCAGCCAACCCCGGAGGCGCCGGCGGCTCGCGAGCCGCTAGCGGCCGGCACCGCAGCCGGAACGAACGCACTGCGGGCACCGACAGTAGGGATCCAGAACATGATGGCCGCCAAGGCCAGTAGGGCACTCGCCGCGAGGGCAAGCCGCCAGCCTACGAGTTCGGCGAGCGGGGCAGTGGCCACCGAAGTCAGGAAGGACCCGATGTTCAGCGCCGCCGTGTACACACCCATCGCGGTTGCCTGGCGGCGCGGCGCGAAGTCCCGGCGGATGATGAGCGGCACTGCGATGTTGCCGATGGTGATGGCGAGGCCGATGAGGACGGTGCCCAGCATGACCGGAACACCTCCGCCGCTGGAGCGGATCACGACGCCGGCCAGGACACCAACCAGCGTGAGCATCACCGCGAACTCGGCGCCGAACCGGCGTCCGGCCATTGAGGCCAAGGGCGCGGCGAGCGAGAAGCAGAGCACGGGAATCCCCGTCAGCAGCCCGAGTTCCACGGGAGAGAATCCAAGATCCCGTTTCAGGGAATCCACCACCGGCGCCACCGCGACGAACGGTCCTCGCATGTTGAGGGCGATGAGGCCGATGCAGGCGAGGATCAGCCAGCCTCGCGGGACCTTGGCGAGGAATTGGCCGGTCATGGGGCGCAGTGAAGGGCAGGGAAAGTAGGCATCACCTTCATTGCTATCACGGCATGCCGCGGCCGAACGCCATAGTGGCCCGTCATCCCGTTGCTTGGAGCGTGGCTTCAATCACGGCCGGGGACAAAACGTGTTGGGTGACCATCTGGCTCGCACCGAGGATCGCGGCCTGGTCGCCCGCCATCGAGATGCCGATGCGCAGATGCGAGGTGGCCAAGGGAAGGGAGCGCCGGTAGACAACTTCGCGGATGCCGGCCACGAGGTGCTCGCCGGCCTCCCCCACGCTGCCGCCGATGACAATCATGGAGGGGTTAAGCAGGTTGACCACGGTTGCCAGGACATCGCCGACGTCGCGTCCCGCCTGCCGGAGTGCCTGGATGGCCTGGAGGTTCCCCTCTGCTACAAGCCGCAGCACGTCGCCGCCGTTGGTAGCCGCCAGGCCTTGGGCTTGAAGCTGGCGCGCGACGGCGGGTCCGGAGGCGAGTGCCTCGAGGCAGCCGTAGTTCCCGCATCGGCACAGGACGTCGTCGCCGCGGGGAACCCGGACATGGCCGAGGTCCCCGGCAGTGCCGTTGGCGCCGCGCTGCAGTTCACCGCTGCTGATGATGCCCGCGCCGATGCCCGTGGCGATTTTGATGAAGAGCAAATTGTCGTGGTCCGGCCAATACGCCGTGCGTTCGCCCAGGGCCATGATGTTGACGTCGTTGTCCACCAGGACGGGAACGGGCAGTGAGCGCTGCATGTAACGGACTACATCGAATCCGTCCCAGCCAGGCATGATCGGCGGTTTGATCGGCCTGCCGGTGTCGTGTTCCACGGGGCCGGGCAGTCCGATGCCGATCCCGGCTAGGTCTTCAAGGTTGCGGTCGGCTTCGGCGAGAAGCTCCCGCCCTGCCGCCACCACCCTGCCGAGCACCACGTCGGGACCGTCTGCGACTTCCTGCGCGAGGCGCCGCTCGGCCAGGACTGTTCCGCCGAGATCGGTGACCGCGACGATCACGTGCGTCGCTCCGACGTCGACTGCCAAGACAACCCGGGCCGCAGGGTTAAAGGCAAAGCGCGACGGCGGCCTGCCGCCACTGGAACTCGCCTCACCGGCAGGGCCCACCAGTCCCGAATTCATGAGGGCGTCGATGCGCGAGGCGACCGTGGAACGGGCCAGTCCGGTAGTGAGGGCGAGTTCGGCCCGGGTCCGTGCCTGGCCGTCGCGAAGAAGCTGAAACAGATCTCCTGCACGCGAAAGGCTCCCGGCGTCCTGTACGGCGCCGTCCTTGCCGGGGTCTTTTCCGGGTGCTGAGGTCATGCATCAGTGATAGCACGATTGCTTATGGGTGTCACGCAGCAAAAGATTGTCGACTGATTTTCAACTTTTGCTTGCTCATCGTCAAAAGTCGGCATATGTTGTTCTCAGTCAGTTGTGAGAAGGGTCACGTAGCCCACAAAGCCACGCTGACACTCAGAGACTCCGTTTACGAAGAGGTAACTGATCTTGTCCAGCCAGTCACAGGCAACACCTTTAGGATCACCACAGCCCCTCGGTGTCGGCATCCTTGGCGCCGGCCCGGTCACCCAAGCAATCCACCTTCCTTCCCTCGCCCGGCTCCGGAATATCCTGGAAGTCCGCCACATCATGGACGTCGACGCCGCTGTCGCCGAATCGGTCGCAGCCCGCGTCGGCGCCAACTACAGCACCAGCATGGACGCGCTCCTGGGCGATCCCGACGTCGACATCGTGGCCATCTGCAGCCCCCACCAGTTCCACGCGGACCAGGTCATCGCCGCATGCCGTGCAGGAAAGAAAGCCGTCCTCTGCGAAAAGCCCTTCGCCATGAGCGGCGAGGAAGCGGCCCGGATTTCGGCGGTCAGCGAGGAAACCGGCGTGCCGATCATCGTGGGCGCCATGCACACTTTCGATCCAGGCTGGCTCGCAGCCGAAGCCAATTGGGACGATCTCCCCGAGAACGTCCACACCATCCGTTCCTCCATCGTCCTTCCGCCCAACGCCCGCTTCGAAGACTTCGCCACCGAAATCATCACCCGGCCCGCAGGCTGTACCCCTGACTACAGCGACGTCGAGGTCATCAAGAACGCCCTCCGCGGCGGCATCATGGGACTCGCCATCCACGACCTTCCCCTCGTCCGCCGCTTCACCCCGGATTTCGAAGACCTCGAGGTGCTGCAGGCACGCCACGTACGCCCCTTCGGGTATGTGATCTCCCTGCGAGCCGGTGACCGGATTATCGAGCTCAGGGCAGCGATGAACAAGACGTGGAAACCGGAATGGGCCTTCGAGGCGATCTCGGACGACGCAGCCCTTCGCGTGGACTTCACTCCTTCCTACGTGCAGGCGGGTTCCGCCGTCGCAACCATCACCCGCGGCACCACAAGCACAACGTACGGACCGTTCGAGCACAACGGCTATGAGGGTGAATGGCGCGAACTCGCCCAACTGGCCCTCGGAACCAAGCAACCGCCGTCCGCCGAAAGCCTCATCAATGACCTCACCTTCGCGATAGCGATCGCCGACGCCACAGTGGACATCGCCGCGGCCGAGCACGCAAACAGCCATGCAGGAGCCCGCTCATGAGCCCCCAGTACACGGTCACTGCCACCCCGCAGGCAGAAGAGAGCGGCGCCGTGGCACTCGCGGTCGCTTCGCTTCCGGCGAGCTTCGGCCCGGTGGCAGCCGGGGAGGCCGCACGGGTATCCGCGATCGACGGCGCTCCTGGCTGGACTACTGAGGCAGTCAAGGCGATCGCCGGCGGCGCGTCGGGCATCGTCGTCGTCAACCCGGTTCCGGAAAGCACCGCCGCCCTGCTCAACGCCGTTGGGGCAGCCGGCGTCGCGGTTGTCCTGGACCAGCGCTGGGCCTCCAATCCCGGTCTCGCCGGAGCAGAAGACGCCGTCCGCTCGGTAGCAGGCCGTGCCGCCATGCTGGACACGGTCGCGACGGCCGCGGCAGGCACGGATCCGGAACGGCTGCTGACCGAGCATCTCGCCGCTGTTGTACGCGTCACCGGTCAGCTGGACGCGCTTCGCGTCCTCCGCCGCGGCACGCACGGCTACGCGGTTTCCGGGCGCCTCGCCAACGGCGCTCCGGTTTCGATCCAGGGCGTACTGAGCAACTCCCGGCCCGCCGGCGTCGACTTCCGCCTCTACACCGACGACGGCGGTGTCAGCATCGCGGTCCCGGAACCGCTTGCTGCCTGGCCAGCGGAAGTCCGGGCCACCGGGCCCCAAGGAGAAATCCTCCTGCCCACTCTTTACGAATCCGCCCACCGCACCACCTGGCGCCGCCTCAAGGAACACCTCGACGCCGGTACTCTCACCTCCGATCTGGCTGGCTTTGCGCGGCTGACGGAATCCATAGCGCACCTGACCTGAACCCGCACTTCTCCTCAACTACGCAACCAGCACCATCGAGCAAAACAGCACCAAAAGCAATCATTAGCCTTCTCGACGACGAGCCGGACCGCACCGAACGCGAAGACCACGCAGCGGTCCCGAAAGGAATCATCATGAATGTTCAGTCCGAAGCCAGCCGCAATTTCTCCCGCAGGGGTTTCCTCGGCCTCACGGCGGCGGCAGCGGCTGTCCCCCTGCTCGCAGCCTGCGGAGGCGGTTCCAGCTCGAGCTCCGCTGGCGGCGCCATCAAGTTCTGGGACATGCCGTGGGCCACCCCGGCCTATAACGATGCCGCGAAGAAGATCACCGAGTCCTATGTCCCGGCTGGCAGCAACAGCAAGGCCGGTTACCAGATCATTCAGTGGAACAACTTCTACCAGACCTTCTCCTCGGCCATTGCGTCCAAGACCGGTCCCGCGGTGTCCACCGGTGGCGGTTTCCAGGCCTTCCAGTTCGACCAGCAGGGTCAGATCGCGTACGCGGACAAGGTCATCGACGCGCTCAAGAAGAACGGCCAGTTCGACGACTTCCTGCCCGGCGTGCTGGACCCGTTCAAGTCCGACAAGGGCTACGTCGCCGTTCCGTGGCAGCTGGACATGCGCGTCTTCTGGTACCGCAAGTCCCTCTTCGACCAGGCCGGCGTCGCGCTGCCCACCGACTGGGCCTCCCTGCTTGACGCAGGCAAGGCACTGAAGAAGATCGGCGCCTTCGGCTTCGCCACCGGGTCCGGCGCCGGCAACAACATCGGCAACCACTCGATGATCATGATGATGGTCAACAACGGCGGTGGCGTCTTCACCAAGGACGGCCAGCTGGACGTCATGAACGACCGCAATGTCGAAGCCACGGAGTACCTTCTGGAACTGGTCTCCAACGGCATCATCGACCCTGCTGCAGTCAGCTACACCACGGACAACCTCAACGCGCAGTGGAAGGACAAGAAAGCCGCCTTCGGCCCGTACGTCCTGGGCGTGCCGGCTCGCGTCGGCGACACCTCCGGCGACATCATGGTGGCCAGCCCGATTGCAGGCCCGCACGGCGACAAGCACGGACTCGTTTTCCCGAACAACATCATGATGTACAAGAACACCCCGTCCCAGGAATCCTCCGAGGCCTTCCTGACCTACTACATGGGACAGCTCAAGGAGCTGTGGCGCCAGAAGCTCATGAACGCCCTGCCGGTTTTCAAATCCATCACGGAGATGCCCGAATTCACGAGCGACGCCAACAACGTCAAGATCGTCAAGGAATGGCAGCCCATCGCCAAGACCTTCGCCGCGCAGGGAACCTCGCTCAATGCCAACCTCGCTGTCCTCGACGGTGGCCAGGCACTCAACCAGTTCACCCAGACCATCCTGACCGGCAAGACCGACGCCAAGACGGCGCTCACGGCCTTCAAGACCGGCCTCGAGTCCGTCATGAAGAAGTAAAGCCGTCGCCATGTCAACCACCACAACACAGTCCGGCCTCGCCCGGGCCCGCCGGGGGCTCGCTCCCGGCGGGTCCGGCGGCGGGTCCCTGAACCGCAAGAGCAAACTTTCGGGGCAGACCAAGCGGACGTTCTTCTGGCTCCTGCTGCCCTCGGTCATCCTGCTCGTCCTGATCCACGGCTACCCGCTGGTCTATGCCGGCGTCCAGGCCACCCACGACGGCTCCCTGATCGACACCGGCAACTTCGTCGGAGTCGACAACTTCGGCCATGTCCTGACCTCCCCGGCTTTCTGGAAGGCCGCCCAGTTCACCCTGTGGTTCACTATCGTCGGCGTCTTCGGCTCCTGGCTGGTTGGCTTGGGCCTGGCACTGCTGCTGCGCACCAAAATCCCGGCGGGCGGGACCTTCAAGGTCCTGCTCCTGCTTCCCTGGGTGGTTCCGATCGTGGTCTCCTCGACGGCCTGGAACTGGCTCGTCGCGACTCCGGACAGCCTGATCCCCTCCATCTTCCGGAACCTCGGACTGGGCACGCCGCTGTTCCTGGCGGACCCCCACTTGGCCGCGGTCATGGTCATGGTGTTCAAGGTCTGGGTCAGCTTCCCTTTCATGATGATGATGATTTCGGCAGCACTGGCCTCGGTAGACACAACCGTCTATGAAGCCGCCAGCATGGACGGTGCCAGCAAATGGCAGCAGTTCACCCAGATCACCCTGCCGCTGATCGCCCGCTCCACCTACATCAGCTGGATCCTGATGACGATCTTCTGCGTCAACGACTTCCCCACGATCTACCTCCTTACCGGCGGCGGCCCCGTTGACGCTACTACCTCCCTCGTGGTCCTGGCCTACCGCACGGTCTTCCAGGACTTCCAGACCGGTCCCGGCGTTGCCATCGCCTTCCTCATGACCCTCACCCTCGTCGTAGTGTCGGTCTTCCTGTACCGCCAGATCCGAAAGTCGAGCGTCGAATAATGAGCGCAGTACTCCACGCCCACCCCGAATCCGGACCCGCGCTCGGTGTCGCGGGACCCGAGAAATCCCGCCGCGTCCTCTCCGAAGCAGGCATCCGCGGCCGCTGGTGGCGGTTCGTCCTGATCCTGGCCATCACCGCCATCGTCCTGGTCCCCATCATGGTCACCGTGGTCCTGGCCCTGACCCCGGGGCCCAACAGCACCGCCACCGGCCTCACTTTTGAGAACCTCAGCAACGTCTTCTCCGAGACCCTGGCCGCCACCTGGCTCAAGAACAGCCTCATTACCACCGTCAGCACCGTGATCGTCGCCGTCGCCGTGGCCGCACCTGCCGGCTATGTCCTCTCACGCGGCCGATCCAGGGCCGTCTCCGGCTACTCCCTGCTGCTGTTCGTCATGCAGTCTCTGCCGATCATCACGTCCGTGGTGCCGCTGTTCATCCTGTTCGCAAACCTGGGGCTCGTGGACAACCTCATGGGACTGATCATCATCTACGTCGGCTCGACAATGACAGTCGCCACCTGGATGATGGCGGCCTACTTCGACTCCATCCCGGTCAGCCTCGAGGAAGCATCCTGGATCGACGGCTGCTCGGTCTTCGGATCGTTCACGAAGGTGGTGCTGCGCAACTCCCTGCCCGGCATCCTGTCCACGGCCATCTTCGCCTTCCTCCTGGCCTGGAACGACTACCTCGTAGCGATCGTGTTCCTGCGCTCTAACGAAATCTTCACCCTCCCCATGGGCGTCCAGTCGTTCTTCCAGCAAAACCAGACCGACTGGTCCGGCGTCATGGCCCTCGCGGTCATCATGATGCTCCCGCCGATCATCGTCTTCGCCACCCTGAACAAGTACTTCAGCGTCGGCGGCATCGGCGGATCCCTCGCCGGCCGCTAACAGCCGGTACCCGAACTTTTCACGCAACTGACAACGCAAAGGAAAACCATGTCTTACTCCATCCAGCTGTACACCCTGCGCAATGCCATGCAGGAAGACCTGCCGGGCACCATCAGACGCGTTGCCGAGATCGGTTACACGCAGGTTGAACCCTACAATTTCGTGGCCACGGCCAAGGAACTCGGCGCTGCGTTGAAGGAGAACGGGCTCCAGGCCCCATCCGGTCACGCGCCGCTGCTGAGCCAGGACCAGGACGAGATCTTCGCGGCCGCCAAAGAACTGGGCATCAGCACGGTCATCGACCCGTACCTGCCCGCCGAGCACTGGCAGAACGCCGAAGACATCCAGGCGACCGCGGCCAAGCTCAACGCCGCCGCGAAGAAGGGCGCCGAATACGGCATCCGCGTCGGCTACCACAACCATGCCTGGGAGCTTGAGTCCACCATCGAGGGACAGACAGCCCTGGAGTACTTCGAAGGCCTCCTTGACCCGGAGCTGGTCCTGGAAGTGGACACCTACTGGGTATCCGTCGGCGGCCAGAACCCCGTGGAACTGCTCGCCCGCCTCGGTGACCGCGTGAAGTTCATCCACATCAAGGACGGCCCCGGCACCACAGACACGAAGGCCCAGCTGCCGGCGGGCCAGGGCACCATTCCGGTGCTCGACGTCGTTGCCGCCGCCAAGTCCCTGGAAGTGGGCGTCGTGGAGTTCGACGACTACGCCGGAGACACCTTCGAAGGCATCGCCGAAAGCCTCGCATTCCTGCGGGACTCCGCTGCAACAGCAGGAGCACAGGAAGTGAACGCATGAGCGCCGCAACGCACCAGACCACACCTTCCACCCGCCGGGGGCCCGTGGGCGTCGCCGTCATCGGCGCGGGCAACATCAGCAAGGCCTACCTGGACAACCTGACGGTCTTCCCGGACTTGAAGGTCCACGTCATTGCCGACCTGTTCGAGGAAGCCGCGGAGGCACGGGCCAAGGAATACGGCGTCCCCGGGTGGGGCGGGGTGGACGCGGCCCTGAACCATCCCGACGTCGAGATCATCGTCAACCTGACCATCCCGGCCGCGCACGTCGAGGTGGCAACGGCTGCCGTGAACGCCGGCAAGCACGTCTGGACCGAGAAGCCGTTCTCCCTGGACCGCGAATCCGGGCTGGCGCTATTGAAGACGGCCGACGCCGCCGGCATCCGCCTGGGCTGCGCACCGGACACCTTCCTGGGCGCGGGGCTGCAGACAGCCCGCCGGATCATCGAACGCGGTGACATCGGCACCCCGCTGACCGCCCTGACCATGTTCCAGACCCCCGGCCCGGAGTCCTGGCACCCGAACCCGGCGTTCCTCTTCGCCCACGGCGCGGGTCCGCTCTTCGACATGGGCCCGTACTACATCACCGCGCTCGTGCAGGCCTTCGGTTCGGTCCGCAAGGTCGCCGCCGTCGGGTCCAAGGCCAAAGACGTCCGCGTGGTCGGTTCCGGGCCCAAGGCAGGGGAGGAATTCCCCGTCGAGGTCCCCACCCATGTCTCCGCGATGCTCCAGTTCGAGGGCGGCGCCTCCTCGCACAGCGTCTTCAGCTTCGAGTCCCCCCGCCTGCGGATGGGTTTCGTGGAGATCACCGGCACCGAGGGCACCCTGGAGTTGCCGGATCCGAACTACTTCGACGGCGACCTCAAGCTTTGGCGCGCGGGAGCCGAGGAAGCCGAAATCATTCCCGCCACGGGACCGGCCAACGGCCGCGGTATGGGCGTGCTGGACATGGCCCGGTCCCTGCGCGCCGGTGTTCCGCACCGCGCCCAGGGAGCCCTCGCCTATCATGTGGTCGATACCCTGGTTTCCATTTCCGAGTCCGCCGAAACCGGCACCTTTGTAGGCGTCGACAGCTCCGCCGTGACCTCCCAGGCCCTCCCCGAGGACTGGGACCCGATGGCCGCCACCCTCTAGGAATCACTCATGACTAGCTCCGCCCCTACCCCCACCACCCTTCACGACGGCGAACCGGGCAAGAAAACCCTGGGTGTTGCCGCGATCGGTTACGCGTTCATGGGCAAAGCCCATTCGAACGCGTGGCGGAACGTGGCCAGCTTCTTCGATGTTCCGGCCTTCGAGCAGAAAGTGCTCGTGGGCCGGGACGCGGAACAGGTTGCCGAGGCCGCGGCCAGGTATGGGTGGAGCGAGTCCGCCACGGACTGGCGTTCGGTCTTGGAACGCGATGACATCCACATCGTGGATATCTGCGCCCCGGGCTGGATGCACGCCGAGATCGCCATCGCGGCGCTGGAAGCGGGCAAGCACGTGCTCGTGGAAAAACCCCTCGCGAACACCCTGGCCGAGGCCGAAACCATGACGGAAGCCGCGCGCGCCGCCCGCGCGCGCGGCATCCAGTCCATGATCGGCTTCAACTACCGCCGCGTCCCTGCCCTCGCCTTGGCGAAGGAATTGATCGCCGAGGGCCGACTGGGCACGGTCAGGCACGTCCGCGCCGCCTACCTGCAGGACTGGCTCGTGGACCCGGACTCCCCCATGACCTGGCGGTTGAACAAGGAAACCGCCGGATCCGGCGCGTTGGGCGACATCGCCTCCCACGCCATCGACCAGGTCCTCTTCCTCCTCGGGGACATAGTCACCGAGGTCTCCGGCCGGCTGCACACCTTCGTGGACAGCCGCCCCGGCGCGGACGGTCCGGAACAAGTAACGGTCGACGACGCCGCCTGGGCCACGCTGACCCTCGCCTCCGGGGCGGTCGCCTCGGTGGAAGTCTCCCGCATGGCCACGGGCAAGAAGAACTCGCTCACGATGGAAATCTACGGCGACAAGGGCTCGCTCCTGTTCGACCTGGAATCCATCAACGAACTGGGTTTCATGGACGCTACGGTGCCCGTCCGGGAGCAGGGCTTCCGCCGGATCCTGGTCAACGAACCCGAACACCCCTACATGGACGCCTGGTGGCCCCAGGGCCACGTCATCGGCTGGGAACACACCTTCACCCACGAAATCCGTGACTTCCTGGCAGCCATCGACGCCGGGACCCCGCCGTCGCCGTCGTTCGAGGACGGGCTCGCCGTCCAACAGGTCCTGGCCGCCATCGAAGAATCCGCCGATGCCAAGTCCGCGATCATCCAGGTCGCCGGCCACTGACAGCCCTGCACCTGTTGCACGCCCCGAAACTTTTCCCAAGGAGAACCCATGCCCCGCCCGTATACCCTGTTCACCGGCCAGTGGGCCGACCTGCCCTTCGAGGAAGTCGCGCGCCTGGCCTCCGGCTGGGGCTATGACGGCCTGGAAATCGCCGTGTCCGGGGACCACCTGGACGCCTGGCGCTGGGACGAACCCGGCTACGTCGAATCCAAGCTCGCCATCCTGGACAAGTACAACCTCAAGGTCTGGGCCATTTCCAACCACCTCAAGGGCCAGGCCGTGTGTGATGACCCCATCGACTTCCGCCACCAGGGAATCGTCGGCGCCAAGGTCTGGGGCGACGGGGACCCCGAAGGCGTCCGCCAACGCGCCGCCGAGGAAATGAAACACACCGCCCGCCTCGCCCAAGCGCTCGGCGTGGACACCGTCGTCGGGTTCACCGGCTCCTCCATCTGGCAGTACGTCGCCATGTTCCCGCCCGTCCCCGAGAAAGTCATCGAGGCCGGCTACCAGGACTTCGCCGACCGCTGGAACCCCATCCTGGACGTCTTCGACGAATGCGGGGTCCGGTTCGCCCACGAAGTCCACCCCTCCGAAATCGCCTACGACTACTGGACCACCGTGCGGACCCTGGAAGCGATCGGGCACCGCGAAGCATTCGGCCTGAACTGGGACCCCTCCCACTTCATGTGGCAAGGCATCGACCCCGTTTCCTTCATCTGGGACTTCAAGGACCGGATCTACCACGTGGACTGCAAGGACACCAAGCTGCGCCCCACCGGCCGGAACACCGTCCTGGGTTCCCACCTGCCCTGGGGCGACCCCCGCCGCGGCTGGGACTTCGTCTCCGCCGGACGCGGCGACGTGCCCTGGGAATCCTCCTTCCGCGCCCTCACCGCCATCGGCTACACCGGACCCATCAGCATCGAATGGGAAGACGCCGGCATGGACCGCCTCCACGGCGCCCCCGAAGCCCTCGCCAACCTCAAAAAATACGACTACCCCGCCTCCCAAACCAGCTTCGACGCCGCCTTCAGCCAGGACTAACCACCCCCGCGGTTAGCGCGAGTTGGCAGCAGATGACCCCAAAATCCGATTTTGCGGGCATCTGCTGCCAACTCGCGCCCCGAGCTCTCCCACACAACGAAAGGTCATCCGCATGTCTGGGACCACAGCACCCCATGAGAATGGGTTCGTCGAGGAAGCACTGTGATACGAACCCTCCAACCCGGCCAGCGCTGCGAAGTATGGATCGCCTCTGCCACCGGCACTTCCGAGCTGGCCTTCAGCACGGACAATTTGCTCCTGGAGGCACCCAACTGGACGCTCGATGGCCAGGCCCTCATCCTCAATGGTGACGGCGCCCTGTGGCGGCTGGATCTTTCCGGCGGACTCGAAAAGGTAGCCATCACCGGCATCCCGGACCTCAACAACGACCACGTCCTCGCGCCCGACGGCACCACCATTTACCTCTCGGCGAATGACGGCCACATCTACAGCGCAACCCTCGACGGCGGTGAGGCCACCAAGATCACGAACAACGACGGGTGGTTCCATTTCCTGCACGGCATCAGCCCCGACGGACAGACCCTCGCCTACGTAGGAATAGAAGCCGGCGACTTCACGCAGCCGGGCCGGCTCATCACGATTCCAGCAGGGGGCGGACCAGCGACCGCAATCGACGTCGACGGCCACTGCGACGGCCCCGAGTACTCGCCCGACGGCGAATGGCTGTACTTCAATACCGAGGCCTTCACGGATCGGCCGGGCCACGCCCAACTTGCCAGGGTGCGGGCCAGTCACCGCGGCACGCCAGAGCGCCTGCTTGAAAGCGGCACCGTTGACTGGTTCCCGCACCTCTCGCCCGACGGGCGCCTGGCCAGCTACATCCGTTTCCCCGGCGGCACGGTAGGCCACCCCCCGGACTTGCGGGTCGACGTCGTCGTTGTTTCCACGAGCGACTGGGCCACTCCGCTCCACACGTGGCCCCTCTTCGGCGGCCAGGGAACCCTCAATGTCAACAGTTGGTCACCCGACTCCGAGCGGTTCGCTTATGTTGCCTATCCGGAAAACTGAAGTGCTTCTTGCGGAAGCCACGCCGCCGACTTCGATTGGAATGCCATGATCCGTCACACGGCTACTTTCTCCCTCATCCACGAGCCCGAAGTGCCCGACTTTCAGAAGTTGGATTTCGAACCCTACGGCCCGGAAGGGCGGTAGCTCCATGGCCCACATCGCCGCTCTTGAAGCATTGGATGCGCTCAAGCGCCAAGAAGAGGAGCTGATTTTCACCTCCTTCGATCACGGAGACGCCTGGAGGCTCGGCTCACTGTTGACCAGCATGGCCCAGGATGCCGGTCACGCGATCGGCATCGATATCCGGCGACCCGGGCTCATTCTTTTCCGCGCTGCATTGCCCGGAATCACACCGGACCAGGAATCGTGGATCGCACGGAAATCCGCACTCGTCTTGCGAATGGAAACAAGCAGCGCACTTGTCGAAGCCCGGCTGTCCTCCGCCGGTATCGATCCGGTAGCCAGCGGGTGGCTCGGTGCCGACTATGCCGTGACAGGCGGCTCGTTTCCCGTGCGGGTCCGTGGGGTCGGCGTGGTCGCGGCCGTCACTGCGTCAGGCCTTTCATCGCAGGAGGATCATGACCTCATTGTCGAAGGGATCCGCCAACATCTCACCGCCTAAGAACCTCAGCAAGAACTCCCGCCAAAAAATTGTTGAACAATTCTTCCATGTGATGCATCATTGGTTGTAGACCCCGATTGAGATCGGGATCACAAAGCCCGCCCAACGTTCCATGGAGGAACCATGTCCGCGACCACTTCGCCAAGTCCAACAAGGCGCAGCAAACCCTCGGCAGGCGCCATCAAGGCCTTCATTGCCAGCGTCACAGGCACCTCCCTGGAGTACTACGACTTCGCCATCTACTCCGTCGCCTCCGCGCTCGTCTTCCCCAAGATCTTCTTCCCCACGAACGACGAAACCACGGGCCTCCTGCTCTCCTTCTCGGCCTTCGCGGTGGGTTACTTCGCCCGGCCCATTGGCGGCGTTGTCTTTGGCCGGCTCGGAGACAAGATCGGACGCAAGAACGTCCTGGTCATCACCCTCATCCTCATTGGCGCGGCCACGGTCCTCATCGGCGCGTTGCCGGACTACCACACGATCGGCATTGGAGCCACGATCATCCTGGTCCTCCTTCGCTTGGCCCAGGGCATCGGCGTCGGCGGCGAATGGGGCGGCGCGGTGTTGCTGTCCAGCGAGTACGCCAATCCCAGCAAGCGCGGATTCTGGTCGTCCGCAGCCCAGATCGGGCCGCCCGCGGGCAACCTGCTGGCCAACGGCGCACTGGCCGTCCTCGCCGCAGTCATGAGCAACGATGCCTTCATCGCTTGGGGTTGGCGCGTGGCCTTCCTCAGTTCGGCCATCCTGGTTGCCTTCGGCCTGGTCATCCGGCTCAAGCTCGAGGAAACCCCGGTCTTCAAGGCCATCGAAGCCACCGGCGAACGGCCCAAGGCTCCCATCAAGGAAGTCCTCACCACCCAGTTCCGTCCCCTCCTCGCCGCCGCGTTGTGCCGGATCTGCCCCGACGTCTTATACGCCTTGTTCACCGTCTTTGTCGCGGTCTACGCCACCAAGGAACTGGGGATGACCACCGGCAACGTCCTGGGTGCAGTCCTGGTCGGTTCAGCATTCCAGCTGTTCCTGATCCCGGCCGCAGGAGCTGTCACGGACCGGTTCAACCGCCGGCTCGTCTACGGCATCACCGCTGCTGCCACAGCCGTGTACATCCCGTTGTTCTTCCTCATGATCCAGTCCCGCTCCGTCCTCCTGTTGACTGTCGGCGTCGTGATCGGCCTCGGGCTGCACGCCTTCATGTACGGTCCGCAGGCGGCCTTCATCACGGAACAGTTCCCGGCCCGGCTCCGCTATGCCGGCAGTTCCCTCGCATACACGGTGGCGGGCGTAGTGGGCGGAGCTGTGGCACCGTTGATCTTCACGGCCCTCTACGCCGCCACCGGTAACTGGCTCCTGATCGCCGCGTACTTGCTCGCCACGGCCGTCGTCACCATTGTCGGCCTCGCTTTGGGCCGGGATCCCGAGCCGGACGAGGATCTTCGCCTGCTTGCGGAAGCCCGCGCCTAAGCAGCCCGGCTCCGCGAGCGGAAAGCTCGGGCGGGCCACCGCCGTCGTAGTCTTTCCTGAAATGCCCCTTAAGATCAGTCTTGAGGGGCATTTCTGCGCCCGATTGCCAGAGAGGACCGCATGAGCCAGACAATCCGCGAAGCAACAGCGGACGACGCCGGACGGCTGGCGGAGCTTGCCGCCGTCACCTTTCCGCTCGCCTGCCCGCCGGACTCCTCGCCCGATGACATCGCCGCGCACCTGCGCAGGACGCTCAGTGCGGAGAAGTTCACGGAATACCTTGCCGATCCGGACGTCACCATCCTGGCCATCGACGCCGCCGGGGAACTCCGCGGCTACAGCATGCTGGTAGCCCGACCCACGAGCGATACCGACGTCGCTTCGGCCCTGACGCTCAACCCATCCACGGAACTGAGCAAGTGCTATGTGCATCCGGAACACCACGGACTGGGCGCTGCCGCGGAGCTCATGAAAACCACGTTGGACCGCGCTGCCGGCTCGGGTGCGGCCGGGGTGTGGCTAGGCGTCAACAGCCAGAACGCCAAGGCCATCCGCTTCTATGAGAAGAGCGGGTTCAAGAAGGTCGGGACCAAGTCGTTCCGCCTGGGCGATACCGTGGAGCACGATTTCGTGATGGAGAGGGCGGTCTAGGACGCCTGCACGCGCATTAGCGATGCGGAAATGGGCCTGCGACGCGCAAACAGTCTCACGCGGCTCGGATACGGATACCCGTAGCGCCTGCCCGTTTCTGCGTCGCACACCATTTTGCGTGTCGTGAACGCCGGGCTGTGACCAGTCCAACAGCCCATTCCGGGAATGCCCGGCCCCCGCTTCCGGTTGTCGCCACCATGAAGGTTGAGATCTGGTCAGACGTCGCTTGCCCGTGGTGCTACATCGGAAAGCGCCGGTTCGAAACGGCCCTTGCTGAATTCCCGCACCGCGACTCGGTCGAGATCCAGTGGCGCAGCTACCAGTTGGATCCGAGCATCCCGGAACACTACGACGGCACAGAGCTCGATTACCTGAGCAAGCGCAAGGGCATGGACCCCGCGCAGGTCAGCCAGATGTTCGAGCACGTGGCGTTGCAGGCAAAGGGCGAGGGCCTCAACTACCGTTTCGACGACGTCGTGGTGGCCAACAGCTTCACGGCACACCGCCTCATCCACTTGGCTGCCGCCCACGGCAAGCAGGACGAAGCCAAAGAGCAGCTCCTGAGCGGCCATTTTGAACACGGCGAGGACATCGGAAGCCAGGAATACCTGGCCAAGCTCGGCAGCGAGTTGGGCCTGCCGCAAGCCGAGGTCGCGGAGCTGTTCAGCACCGACAAGTACGCAGAGGACGTACGTGGCGATATCGCCGAAGCCCGGATGCTTGGTGTCACCGGCGTGCCGTTCTTTGTCATCGACCGCAAGTACGGACTCTCCGGCGCGCAGCCCTCAGAGGTCTTCACGCAAGCCCTCGCGCAGGCATGGCAGGAAGCGAATCCCCTGGTCGCCGTCGGCGGCCCCGACGCCGACGCCTGCGGCCCGGACGGCTGCGCGATCTAGAACCTTTGCGCGAGCTGGCAGCAGATGACCCCAACGGCGCGTTGCAAGGTCATCTGCTGCCAGCTCGCGCCGCACGCACCCAAATTTGCTGACAGATCCCTGTAAAGTGTCCGTATGCCTAGGATTACGGCCGCCAGCAATGCGGCGCAACGCGCTGAAACCCGACGCCGGGTCCTGACAGCTTTCGGGGAACTACTCTTCACCCACGGCCTGCCCGGCTTGACCATGACCGACGTCGCGCGGCACGCCGGCGTCGGCCGGACGGCGGTATACAACTACTACGCCGACATGGAACAGCTCCTCATTGCGTACGCGCTCGACGAGACCGAGCGATTCCTGGGCGATCTGCGCGAATCCCTCGCCGCACTGCAGAACCCGGTGGACCGCCTGGCCCTTTACGTGCGCGCCCAGGTGGAAGATCTGAGCCGCCGGCACCTCCCGCCAGGCCCTGCGATGGGGGCTGTCCTCTCTCCCGCTTCCTTTGCGAAATTGGCAGATCACGTCGGCGAACTCAACCTGCTGCTCCAGGACATCCTGCGCGACGGAATCGCAGCCGGCTACCTCCCGCCCACGGACGTCGGCCAGCTGGCGAGGCTCATCCACGGAACTCTTTCCTCCAGCGCGGCACGCGGCAATGCCGCGATCGGAACGGAGCTGGACGAGCTTGAGGAGCGGTTGGTCCAGACCGTGCGGTTCATCCAGTTGGGCGCAGGAGCAAGGTTCGACGACGACGGCCGGCCGGCGCGCTTGGCGTGACCTTGCCGCATGACCTTGCCGCGGGGCCGGCGCAGCCGCTGGCTCAGTCCGTGGAAGGCCCACGCTACGGCGTCGGCATTACCGGCAGCTTCGCGTTGTCGGCGATCCGCTGCTCAAGGCGAGGACAACTGAGCTTGCCCGGGGTGTTGTCCACGAGTTCAGGTGGGACGAGTGCCGAGAAGCCGGGCGCGAGGATGAGGTCCACGGAGGCATCGGTGCGTTGGTCCTGGAAGTAGTCGGTGCCGGCGATGTTCCTCTGGATGTTGAACGCTGCCGCTTGGCCACCGGATCCCGAAACAACCATGGCCGGGCCGGTGTAGCTGGTGGTCGAGTTGTCGACGGTGCCAACGTTGTATCCCCGGGCTTTCAATTGGTCCGCCACGCTCTTGGCCAGACCGGCCTTGCCGGCAGCATTGTAGACATTGACGCTGATTTTGTTGTTGGGCGTGTAGTCGAAAACAGTGGCGGGGCATACGGCCGCCGGGGCCTGGCTCGCAACGGCGGAGGGGAAACGGATCACGCCGTTCATCACTGCCCAGGCGCCCACGAGTCCGGCAACGACCAGTCCCACGAGCAGCGCGAGAACGATCCCATGCAAGAGGCGTCGGCTGAACCACCCGCGATGGCTGTCAGGCCCAGGAGCCTCAGCAAAAGTTGCCCGGAGTTCCGGACCAGTGACAACCCGATGCCCGTGCAGAATCGTCGGGTCTTTCTGACGACCGGGACGCTTCCGGCGCTTCCTCGGATCCGCATTCTCGGCCACTGCCACCTGCTCTTCCGGAATTGTTTCGTTAACCATCTATCACGAGCACCCGGGCGTGGATGGCCGTCCGCTGGTGGAGCGCAGTACGGACTGCACGGTGCAGCCCGTCTTCGAGATACAGCAGGCCTTGGTACTGCACCACATGCGGGAAGAGGTCGCCGAAGAACGTTGAATCCTCGGCCAACAGTGCTTCCAGGTCAAGGGTGCGCTTAGTGGTGACAAGTTCGTCGAGCCGGACCGGACGCGGGGGCAGCGAGGCCCAGTCCTTGGGCGTGGAAAAACCATGGTCGGGGTACGGGCGTCCCTCGCCCACAGCTTTGAATATCACTTTGCAAGCCTAAAGAAGTAAGGCGTCCAAGGGAACTTGTGAGAAGTCGGCCACCAAGGTTGTGGCCAAAAGGTAACCGTTGACGGACGGTGTGCGCCGAAACGTTGCCTCCTGCCGCCGTCGTCCGTCACACCGCTGCCGCCATCACGCCGGACTGACAGAATGGGATCATGACTGCTTCAATGCCAGGCACGCACCCGGCTGCTCCTGCCCTCGCACTCCTCCTCGACGTCGACGGCCCTGTCGCGAGTCCCGTGACGCGCGATGTGAAGCCGGAAATCATCGCCGACCTTGTGGGCTTGGCCTCCGCAGGCATCCCTGTCATTTTCAACACCGGCCGCTCAGACACTTTCATCCGCGAGCAAGTCATGGCACCCATGATTGCCGCCGGGATGCCTGCGGGAACGGTGGTCCACGCGATCTGCGAGAAGGGCGCTGTGTGGTTCAGCTACACCTCGGGCGGCCCGGGACCCATCCATGTGGACCATGACCTCGCCGTTCCGAAGGCCTACGGCGAGGACGTCCGCCGCATGGTGGCAGAGGACTACGCGACGCACATGTTCTTCGACGAGACAAAGCGCGCCATGGTGTCGGTGGAGCAGCATCTGGACGTCTCAAATGACGATTACCTGGCCGAGCAGAAGCTCTTCGACGCCGATGCCCTGGAGCTCATGGGCAGGCACGGCCTCTCCGCCGCCCTCCTGGATCACCACGCGCCAGAGTCCGACGACGCCGCCGACTACCGCCTGGATCCCACCATCATCTCCACGGACATCGAGTCCATCCGGCTCGGCAAGGATCTCGGCGCCAGCCGCGCAGTGGAACTCCTCGCCGCCCAGGGGATCACCCCGCAGGCCTGGCGGACAGTGGGCGATTCGCGCACGGACTACGCCATGGCGGATTGGCTCCACCACAACGACCACAGCGTCAAGCACGTCGACGTCCGGCCCGCGGACGGCGTGCCCAACAAGCCCTACGATGTTCTTACAGCCACCGACCTTGGCCTGGGCGACGACGTCATTCACGACGACGCCGGAGGCGCATTCCTGCGCAGTTGGCGTGAAGCCTTGGTGGGCTGAGTCCGCCCGTCACCACAACTTTTCGGAGAAAAGCCATCACAGACATGGACCAGCAAGCAATCTACTTCGGTAGCCCCGCCACCGACGACGATGCGGTCGTTCCCGAACCGACATCGCCCGCAGTCGACGCGCGCCTCAAGCACCGCGCCGACGTCGTCCGCCATCGCGGCCGTTACAGCTTGCTGAACCAGAACCGCACCCCGCAGCAGGTGATGGTCGAAGACCTCCTCGTGATCCGCGCCGCACTCGACGCGGCCGGGCTCGACTTCATCCTGGTCCGCGGCAACGACCACCGGCCCGTGATCGCCGTCGACTGGAAGCTCCGGAAGAAACTGCGCCAGGCTTTGGTCTCGGCTTTCCGGAACGAGCCGTTCTACTCCATGACCGTCGATGCGCGGAAGAAATCCACGTTGCTTGTGGCAGACGGCGAGCTTTCGAGCAACCGGAAGGCCAGGATCTTCCGGCTCTTCCGTCCACGCGTGGAACCCGGGGGCGGGCTGACTTACGGTCCTTCCTTGGGCGTGCAACTGGAATTGTGGGAGTTCGACGGCGATCAGCTCGTGTTGCCGGTGGAGAACTCCCTGACCCGGCGAACCATGCTGCGCCAGGACGCTGTCCGGGGCACGGTGGAACGCCACGGGCTGAGCTGGCCGACCATCGAGAACATGTTCGCGGACCACGCGAGCGACATCGACTTCGACGTCGACATTGTCTTTTCATGGGTGGACGGCAATGACCCCGCGTACATTGCGGCGCGCCGAGAGCAGATGAAAGACGCAGTCGTGGGCGAGGGCGATGCCCACGAGGCCCGCTTCCGGCAAATCAACGAGCTCAAGTATGCCCTGCGCTCCGTCTACATGTATGCGCCCTGGATCCGCCGGGTCTACATCGCCACGGACTCTCCCGCGCCCGAGTGGCTGGCCGAGCACCCGAGCGTCAGGATCACGCGCAGCGAGGAGTTCTTCAAGGACCCCACGGTGCTGCCCACCCACAATTCCCAGGCTGTGGAATCCCAGTTGCACCACATTGAGGGTCTCTCCGAGCACTTCCTGTATTCCAACGACGACATGTTCTTCGGCCGGCCTGTAGCACCGGACATGTTCTTCACTCCCGGTGGAATCACCAAGTTCATCGAAGCCTCCACCCGGATCGGGCTGGGAGAGAACGACGCCGAACGCAGCGGTTTCGAGAACGCTGCCCGTGTCAACAGGAAGCTCCTCTGGGAACGCTTCGGGCGGATCACCACACGCCATTTGGAGCACACTGCCGCACCCCTCCGCCGTAGCGTGATCGCGGAGATGGAGCGCGAGTTTCCGGCCGAGTTCGCCAAGACGGCAGGCAGCAGGTTCCGCGCGGCGGACAACATCTCCGTGACCAACTCGTTCTACCACTACTACTCGTTGCTCACGGGCCGGGCAGTGACGCAGACCTCCGCAAAAGTCAGGTACGTGGATACCACCCTGTGGTCAGGGCTGCACTACCTGCCCACGTTGCTCGCCAAGCGCAACGTGGACTTCTTCTGCCTCAACGACGGCAGCTTCCCCGAGGTTGCTGCCGACGAAAGGGCCGGACTCGTGACGGACTTCATGGAGAAGTACTTCCCGGTCAAGGCGCCGTGGGAGAAGTAGGCTCCTAGCGGCGGGTCATCTCCGGGCGCTTCGCGTCGGCTCTCGAACCGCTTTCGTGGGTAGGACGCTGGGGAATCCGGATTCCTGCTTCGGCGAGCCGGCGCCTCGTGGCTTCCGGGCTGACGTACTCACCGACAGTCGGCGATTTGCCCAATGGCACCACCGAATGCACGATCGTCTGCTCGTAAACGTGGACCAAGTTGAATGCCTGGGCACCGTCGCGGCCGCGGGTGCCACCCTGCGGAACGTTGAGGTCCTGGGTGTAGCAGCTCGCGGAAGCCACCGATACCGGGACGCCGGCGAACATGGCCGTGGTGGAGTAATGCAGGTGACCGCCAAGGATGGAGCGGACGTCCGAATTGCGCACGACGTCGGCCAGCGCGGCTTGGCCGCGCAGCTCCACGAGGATCGAGAGATCGAGGACGCTCGGGACCGGAGGGTGGTGGAGGGCAAGGATCGTGCCGTCCGGAGCCGGCGTCGCGAGCTCCGATCCCAACCAGTCGAGCTGGCTCTGGCTTACCTCACCGTGATGGAAACCGGGCACAGAGGTATCCAGTGTGATGATCCGCAGCCCGTTGACGAAGTAGCTGTGATCCACCGGCGCGTTATTGTCGCTCTGGTCGAAGAGGCCAGCACGGAAATTCGCCCGATCGTCGTGGTTTCCCATCGCCCAGATCACCCGCGCTCCCATCTCCCGACAGGCAGGTTCGACGATCGACCGGAGTTTGGCGTAGGCACCGGGCTCACCCTGATCGGCGAGGTCCCCGGTGAAGATTACGGCGTCGGGGCGGACCTTCGACGCATGCACTTCCGAAAAGAGTTGCCTGAGGTGGGCTTCACTATCAACTGTGCCGTAAAGGGGTTCCGACCCTCCCAACAGATGGGAGTCGCTAAGGTGCAGAAGTACGTGTCCTGGCCGCGGGTACTCGGCCTCGATGAGCTCCATTACTACCTTCGGGTCGGTAGGAGACGGCGCCTCCAGTGTCTGCCCCAATAAACCCAATCCAACCAGACAAAAGGCTAACGCAGGGTAACTTACGGTCGGAATGTTGGATAATTACTCGCGCTGCCCCCGCGATCCTCGCTTATTTTCAGGCTCTCTTGACTGAAACATGTGCCGCCCCTCACAATAAGCGAATGGCTTTCACTAAAGAAGAGGCGGCCCTCATGCCGTCCGCGACCGTCAGCGTTGACGGCGGATTGAAGAAGAACGCAATCGGCACTCGCGACATTGTGTTCATGTTGGTGTCAGCGGCCGCTCCGCTGACCATCGTCGTCGGGATCGCCCCGCTCGCTCTCGCCGTGGGCGGCGTCGGCGCTCCCTCCATCTACATCGCCGCGGCTATCGGCCTGGGCCTGTTCGCCATCGGTTTCATGGCGCTCACCCGCCACGTCCGCTCCTACAGCGGCTTCTACGGCTACATCTCGAAAACCCTCGGCCGCGTGGTCGGCCTCGGCTCCGGCCTCACCGCTTGGATGAGCTACAACGGCCTGCAAATCGGCCTCTACGGACTGCTCGGTATCCAAGCCAACCTCGCCGTCAAATCCTTCACCGGCGTGGAACTTCCCTGGTGGCTCTACGCGATCGTCTCAATCGGGGCCGTCTGGTACCTGGGCTGGCGCGGGATCGACGTCGGCGCCAGGGTCCTCGCCGTCCTGCTCACCCTCGAAACCGCGATCGTTGCCATCGTCGCCGCGTTCGTCCTGGCCCAAGGCGGCGCACATGGCATCAGTTTTGAATCATTCAGCCCGCAGGCCATCTTCTCCCCGCAGTTCGCCGCGGTCCTTGGCCTGGGTTTCTCCGCCTTCATGGGATTTGAATCCGGAGCCCTGTACCGGGAAGAAGCCCGGGACCCGGACCGCAGCGTCCCTCGTGCCACCTACATCTCCGTCGCCTTCATCGGCGCGTTCTACGCCTTCGCCGTCTGGATCATCGTCCAGGCCTTCGGAGCTGACGCCGTCCAGGCGTTCGCCGCCGGCCACCTCGACGCCGGGGACACCGCCTACATCGCAGCGGGCAACTTCGCGGGCGGCTGGTGCGTGAACGTGATGAGCGTGCTGATTGTCACCAGCATCTTCGCCGCCCAGCTCTCCTTCCACAACACCATCAACCGCTATACCTTGTCGCTGAGCCGCGAGGGCATCTTCCCGAAGCGCTCAGGCCGGATCAGCCCGCGATATCGCACCCCCTCGGTGGCCGGCTTCGACCAGACCCTCCTCGCGCTCGCCCTCGTGATCGGCGCGGCCCTGCTCCAGCTGGACCCGTTCACCCAGTTCCTGATCTGGACGAACACCCCGGGAGTGATCGGCGTCCTCCTCCTGCAGGCGCTCACGGGCGTCGGCGTCGTGGTCTTCTTCACCCGCCTCAAGGACCACGGCCTTCGCTGGTACGTCATGCCTTCCGCCGTAGCAGCCACGATCATCATGTGTGCGGTGACCTACCTGATGGCCAACAACGCCCAATTGCTCACCGGCCTCCCGGCCGGGGACCCCGTCAACACCACACTGCTCGTATTTGCACCGCTCTTGTTTGCGGCCGGAACCGTGCTGGCCCTCGTGCTACGCAAGGTCAACCCGGCCGCCTACCAGCGGATCGGCCACGCCGAGTGATCCCGGAGCCTAGTCTTGAGGAATGCAGACTCCCAGCAAAACCAGCCAGCTAGGACGGCCCCGGACACCGAGGCTCTCGCGGAAGGCGATCGGCCGCGCGGCGCTTGAGATGTTCGAAGAGGAAGAGAGCCTCTCCATCCCGCGGCTCGCGGAACGCCTGGGCGTCCGGCAGTCATCTTTCTACAAGCACGTCACGGGTCGCCAAGAGATCATCGAACTGGCCCGTGGCGCGCTCGTAGACAGAGCTCCGATGCCCGAGTTGCCGTCCGGCAGCCTCGACGACGTCATCCGCGAGATCTTCGACTCCCTCCGCAAGGCGTACAGCATGGTGCCGGCACTCCTTCCCCTCCTGCTCACGCAGCCGGTGTCACACCCGGCAGCCTTGGAGCGGTACGACCAGTTTGTCGAAGCGTTCGAGATCGCGGGGGCGCCACGGCACCTCATCATTCCCGCGTTGGAAGCCCTCGACAGCGCAGCGATCGGCGCGAGCCTCGACGCAATGACGATGGAATCCGCATGGAGCATCAACCAAGAGGAGGAAGGCACTTATCCCCATCTGTTCGCGGCAAAGAAAGCCGTGGCAGAGCACCCTGTAGACCGCTTCGCATTCCTGGCCGATGTCCTCTCGGCAGGATTGAAGGCAGCCATCGACGACGACTGATCCTCACCGGGCCGGCGTCGGAAACCCGAACACAACAAGGAGTTACATCTTGACCACGCCCGAGCCCATCGATCTCGTCATCTTCTCGTCCAGCATCCTCCACGGTGAGGCGCTCACAGAGACCGCCGGTTTCGTCGCCATCTCAGAGGGCCGCATTGCGCACGTCGGCCGCGCCGAGGCTGCCAATGAATGGACCGCACGAGCCAAACAGGTGATCGACGTCGCCGACGCAACTGTCTGCCCCGGCCTGATCGACGCCCACATCCACCCCATCCATGGAGCGGAAATCGCCCGTGGCCTTGACCTGGGCGGGATCACCGAGCTCGACGCCGTCCGCGCCGCCCTTGCGCGGCACGCCGCTTCCACGCCGCACGCCGTCGGCTCCGATTGGTTGTTCGCTTGGGGCCTCGACCCTGCCATCTTCGGGGATGCGGTCTTCGACAACTCCCTCTTCGACGGCATCCTCGACGACGAACTCGTGTTCATCACCCTGTTCGACGGCCATGCCTCGCTTGTCTCCGACGCCGCCCTCAAGCTCGCCGGCGTCACCGGAACGGAAGAACTGCCCAGCACCGGCTACGTCGGCCTCGACCAGCACGGCAGGCCCAACGGCATGCTCTACGAAATGGCCGCCCAGGAGCTCGTTCGCCGCGTCCTTCCCCAGCCCTCCTTCGAGCAGCGCGTCGACGAGCTCGGGAAGCTCCTGCGTTCCATGGCCGAATCCGGGCTGGTAGCAGGCCAGATGCTTGACTTCGGCGCCCCGGACACACTTGAAGTGCTGGAGGCCCTGGAGCGCAAAGGCGAGCTCGCCATCCGGCTGCGGATCTCGCCGTGGGTCATGCCGGGCGCCACCGAGGATGACCTGGAGGCCATGCTGGCGATGCAGGGCAGGCACGGCAGGCGCTGGCACGTTCACGGCATCAAGCTCATGATGGATGGAACCATCGACAACGGCACGGCGTGGCTCTTTGAACCCGACACCCACGGAGAATCACTCCACCCGCTCTGGCACGATCCGGAGGCCCTTGCCGCAGCCATGAAGTTCTTCCACGAACACGGCATCCCCACCACCACGCATGCCATCGGCGACAAAGCGGTGTCCTTCGTCGCGCGGACTATCGGCGCCCTTCCCAAGAACGGCACGGTCCACCGGATCGAGCACATCGAGTCCATCCCGGATTCGGTCTTGGCGGAAATCATCAGCGCGGGTGCCGCAACGAGCTTGCAGCCGACGCATTGCGCCCTCTACAGCCGCGCCGACCACACCGACAACTGGTCCCGCAGGCTTGGCAGCGAACGGGCCAACCAGGCGTGGCGGACCCGCGATCTCCGCGACGCCGGAGCAATCGTCGCCCTCGGATCGGACTGGCCTATCGCTCCTTTCGACCCGCGGGCGATCATCGCCTCAGCCCAGACGCGCCGACCGGCCGGCCGGCCCGACGTCGAGCCAGTCCAGCCCCAGCAGGCGCTGTCAGCGCGTGCCACGCTCGAAGGTTACACGAGCCAATACTGGAGGTCCGTCGGTGAGGAAGGCGGAATCGTAGAGAGCGGAGCCCGCGCCGATCTGACGGTGGTCCTGCACAATCCCCTGACCACAGCGCCGGACGAATTCGCGCAGACGCCGGTGATCCTGACGGTTGTTGACGGAGAAATCGTTGTTGACAACCGTCGGGCCTTCGCGAAGGGAATCGCCGACCTTAGTGAGGAATCGTTCCAGCCTGCTTAGGCGAGGGCCTCTTCGAGTGCCTCGATGAACTTTTCGGAATCGGGCTCGACGGCGGACGGGAAGCGGGCGAGCACCTCGCCTTCGCGGCTCACGAGGAACTTTTCGAAGTTCCACTTCACCTTCTGCGGTTTGGAACCGTCGGCCGTCCGGGTCAGCTCGGCATACAGGGGGTGCTGCTCCTTGCCCCGGACTTTTGACTTGCTCGCAAGCGGGAACGAGACTCCGAAATTGCGCTGGCAGAACTCGGCGATCTCGGCGTCGGAACCCCGTTCCTGGCCGCCGAACTGGTTGCACGGCACACCCAGAATCTCGAACCCACGGTCGCGGTATTTGCCGTAGAGCTCCTCAAGTCCCGAGTACTGGCGCGTGAAACCACACTTCGAAGCCACGTTGACTACCAGTACGGCTTTGCCCTCGAAACGCCCAAAGTCGGCTTGGGAGCCGTCGTTGAACGTCAAGGGGATGCTGTAGAGCGGGGACATTGAATCGCTTCCTTACGACGTGGAACCTTGGCAAACTGCCGCATTCGAGTCTACGCGTGGCAGGGCGGCTGGACGGGCTCCAGGAAAGCGATGACTTCTACGGCTAAGGGGCCGTAGGGGTCGTTTTGGTAGTTGCAGTAGCCGACGGCTTGGGGCTGGCGGGCGCTGACGTCGTGGGCTTGGTGGGTGCCGGCGTCGTGGGCGCCGGCGGCGTGGGCTTGGTGGGTGCCGGCGTCGTGGGCGCCGGCGGGGGTGACTGGGCGTGCGTCACGGTCGGTACCGGCGCGGGGAGGCTCGGCGTCGGCGCCACCGTGGGCGGTACCGTCACCGAGGGCGGTACCGTCACCGAGGGCGGTGCGGTCACGGTGGGCGGGACTGTCGCCGTGGGCGCGTGGGTCACGGTAGGAGCCTGAGTCACGGTAGGGCTCGGCGTCTTGCTTGGAGTGGGGGCGGCAGTTGGCGAAGGCGTCGCGGTCGGGGTGCCAGTCCGCGGCGCACTCGGGGTGGCAGTCGGCGTCGCGGTCGGGCTCGGCGTCCCCGTTCGGGTGCCAGCCGGGCTCGCCGTCGGACTACTAGTGGGTGACGCCGTCGGCGTTTGCGTGCCTGTAGCAGACGGGCTCGGGGGCGCAACCTTCGCTTCCTGCACCCCGCCGGTCACCGCCTCTCTCGAGGGCACGGCTCCCGGGTCAGTCGGCACGGCCCCGGGGATGGACCAGACAGACCCCGCCGAGGTCGCGGTGGCGGAACCTGGCTGGTAGCTGACCATCGCGATATCGCCGAGGGGATCCACCTGCTTGGTTGGCAGGAACGTCCAGTTCATAGGGTTGGTGTAAACGCCCTTGAGGATCGTCTCGAAGTGCAAGTGGCAACCGGTCGAGGAACCCGTGGTTCCCACTCTGGCAATGACCTCGCCTACCCGGACCGATTGCCCCTTGGTCACTGCAATTCCCTGCAGGTGGTTGTACGTGGTGACAAGGCCGTTGCCGTGATCAATTTCCACGCGGTTGCCGCCACCCCACGGGTGCCAACCCACGGCCCGGACAACGCCGGAGTCGGCTGCGTAGACGAGCGTGCCGCAAGCCGCGGCGAAGTCCTGGCCCCAGTGGAACTCCCCCGGTAACCCGGTGAAAGGATCGATCCTCAACCCGAAGGGAGAGCTCGGAAGCAGCGTTTCCAGCGGCGCGTAGAGTTTGCCGGCAGGGGGCCGGTCGAGGGAACTCGACGAGACGTTCAAAGTGCCGACGCCGTTCTTGTCGAGGGTTTGGACCGGGGAACGTTCAAAAGACACCGTGGCTTTGTCACCTGCCTGGACTGGGGCCGATGTCGCGCTTTGAGGCACGGCCTCCTGCGCGCTGGACGCGGCACCATCCGTGGGCAGCATGCCGGGTTCGACTTGGCCCGTGGCCAAGGATCCGCCCCTTGCCGGTCCGCCCAAACCCGGGCCCTGGAAACCAAAAGCGAGGATCACCACGACAGCGAGGAAGCAGGCCGAAAGGACCCGGCCAAATTTTCTTGTGAGCACCAGATCGACAATCCGGTCAGACTCATGATGCTTTCCCACAGCGGCTCCTGAGACAGGCGCTCATCCCCAGTACGGGCGCGCTTGTCCCATTGTGGCCGCTATGAAATTGAATGGGAACACTCGACTTCATACTTGGCCGGTCCGCGAAACACTCGCCGGACCGCAGCGGGCTACTCGCCGAGGTTCTCTTTCAGCAGCGCGCGGTGCTCGACGGCGGCATCCGAATGCAGCGCGCGGCCGGCGTCGGTCAGCTCGAGGTACAGCGAGCGGCGGTCATCCGTGCAGGTTACGCGGGAGACGAGTCCGGCTTTCTCCAAGCGGTCGACAACCTTGGAGACGGCGCTCTGGGTCATGGGAGTCCGCTCCCCGAGTGCCTTCATGCGGCAGGCAGAGTCGACGCTTTCGGCAACGAGATCGAGGATTTCGAATTCGTTCAGGCCGATGTCGAAGTTGGCTTCGAGGGCGCGGTCGATGGCGGCCGCGGTGCGGAAGTACGAGTTCTGGATGCTGCGCCATTGCTCAACCAGCTGGCGATCCTGCGTTGTTGCCATGGCCCAATTCTAGTCGAAAACCCAGATAAAGTCCACGTCATAAGATTCCGGGTCATATTCCTTGTCATTGAATGACGTGTCATATAGATTGATTTTCATGACTTCACCAAGCACCCTCACTAGATCTGCCGAGCAGCTCCATACAGCCGTCCGCTGGACCCGGGCCCAGTGGCTGCTGCTAATGGTGGTGTGCACAGTCCTGGCCCTCGACGGCCTGGACGTTTCCATGGTGGGCGTAGCCCTTCCCTCCATCGGCCACGAGCTCCACCTCGGAACCGATTCCCTGCAGTGGATCGTTTCCGCCTACGTCCTGGGTTACGGGAGCCTGTTGCTCCTGGGCGGGCGGCTCGCCGACCTGCTGGGCCGGCGTCGGATCTTCCTGATCGCCTTGACCGTGTTCGCCGCGGCATCGCTCCTCGGCGGCCTCGTGAATGATCCGACCCTCTTGATCGCCACGCGCTTCGTCAAAGGCCTGGCCGCGGCATTCACTGCCCCTACCGGTTTCTCCATCATCACTACCAATTTCGCTGAAGGCCGCGAGCGCAACAAGGCTCTGTCCATCTTCACCACTTTCGGCGCGAGCGGCTTTTCGCTCGGGCTGGTTGTTGGCGGGCTCATGACCAGCTTGAGCTGGCGCTGGACCTTCCTGGTGTCGGTGCCGATCGCAGTCGCCGTCGTGCTTCTTGGCATGTTGTTCATTCCCCGGGACAAGCCGTCCACGGAAGAGAGCGGCCATGATGTCTGGGGCGCAGTCACGCTCGCGCTCGGCATGCTTGGCCTCGTGTACACCTTGGTTTCAGCTCCGGAGAAGGGCTGGGGATCTGTGGCAACAATCGCCGGATTCGCCATCTCTGCTGCCGTGCTGGCAACCTTCGCCGTCATCGAAAACCGCGTCAAGCACCCGCTCATCCGCTTCGGCATCCTTCGTGAAGGCTGGGTGGCGCGCGCCAACCTGAGTGCGGTTGGACTGTTCGGTTCCTATCTGAGCTTCCAGTTCATCCTCACCATGTACTTGCAGTCGGTGCTCGGCTGGTCTCCCCTGGGCATGGCACTTGCCTTGCTTCCCACCGGGCTCCTGGTGGCAACGAGCGCACCCTTCGCGGATAGGTTCATCGAGAAATTCGGCGCCCCGAAGCTCATCCTCACCGGCCTGACCGCCATGGGACTGGGCTACGTCCTGTTCCTCCGCGTCGGAACCTCACCCAACTACGCCCTGGACATCCTGCCCTCGGTGATCCTGCTGGGCATCGGGTTCGCCTTGGCCTTCCCGTCCATCAACGTCCAAGCCACCGCTGGAATCCGGGATTCGGAGCAGGGGCTGGCCGCCGGACTCATCCAGACCAGCACGCAGGTTGGTGCAGCCCTTGTCCTTGCCGTGACGACGGCCCTGGTGAGCGGGCATGACACCGGCGCAGGCACCGGCAGCACGCTCAGCGCCGCGGCCATGCTCGATCAGTACCGGCCCGGCCTGGTCTTGAGCGCTGCCGTGGCAATCGCGGCGCTGCTGGTGGCAGCGTCCCCGGCACGCCGCCGTCGGGCACTTGCCGAGCAACCCGCGGCCTAAGCGGACTCGCGTAAAAGGTGCCGGCCCGCTGTTTCCACAGCTGGCCGGCACCTTTTGCATTAACAAGTCGGCCCCTTGCGCCAACAGAATGCTGCGCAACAATGGACCATGGTCAACTTCCTGAAGAAGTGGCAAGCGGAGCTGCGGATGACTTTTACGGGTCACCCGCAGTCCACGCCTGACTGGGTGCTGCGGCTTGCGGAGGGAAACGACCCCGGATACCACCTTCCCGGCTCGGCCGTCTGGGCTATCCACGGTTCCATGTCCACGATCATCGCGGGAATCCGGGTGCTGCTCATGCAGTCCCTGCATCCCGGCGCTTTGGCGGGCGTGTACGACCATTCAGGCTTCAAGAGGGATCCCCTCGGCCGGCTGGCAAATACCATCCGCTGGATATTCACCGTGAGCTACGGCTCCATGGACGCAGCCCACACGGCAACCCATTTCGTGCGACGGGTCCATGATTCCGTCAAGGGCAGCTACGTTGACGCGCACGGACAGACCCGCGAGTATTCAGCCAACGACCCCGAGCTTCTTCGCTGGGTCCACGTTGCCTACGCGGATTCCTTCGTGGCCGCTCACCGGATCTGGGGAGGTGCGGTCCCCGGCGGCGCCGACGCCTACATCCGCGAGTGGGCCCAGGCCGGCCGCCTGATGGGAGTCGAGGACCCTCCCCTGAGCCTCGCGGAAGTGACGGCGGAAATGGACCGCTGGTACGCCTCAGGACATCTCCGCGCCGACGAGCGGCTCAGGGAAACCATCGACTTCATCCGATATCCCCCGTTGAAAGCGTCGCTGCAACCCGGTTACCGGATTTTGTTCGCCGCGGCCGTGGCCAGCCTGGAGCCCCGGTACCGGGAACTGTTGGGGCTGGAAAAGGCCCGTTTTGGCCCCATCCCGCTGCCGTCGATTCTTGCCGCGCGGGTGGTCCTCGCCGTCGTTCGCCTCACTTTGGGACGCAGCGGCCCCAGCGAGCACGCCGCCCGTCAGCGGTTGCGGCGCTTGGGGTACGAGGCTTAGACGCAAAGAAGCCCGGCGGAGCGGCTGGTGGCCGTCCCGCCGGGCTTCTCTGAGGAATCGCTAGATCAGCGCGTCCGACAGGTGGTTCGGCGTGCCGAAGCGGTGCGCCGTGATGCTGATGGCCTGCTCGTGCAGGAACGGCAGCATCTCGATCCGTCCAGCCGGGGTCACCGTGCCGTGGTAGATCGCGACGTCGGGACGACCGCCGGTGGCGGCGCTCAGCGCGCTGCTGTCCCCGCCGATCAGGCGGATGCGGCCACCGTTGATGCCTGCCGCGGAAGCCAGCCATTCGGCGTCGTTCTGGATGCGCGTGCTCACCCCGAGTCCCGCGAACGCTGCGATAACGGCTTCGGGAAGCTCGACGGCGGAAGACACCGTGAGTGCCGAACCCGCCACTGCCCCGGCTGCTACGACGCGAAGCAAGTCCACGAGCTTCCCGCCCTCGGACAAGCGGATGGTCACGGGGAAGGCCCGGTACCGGAATACGTTGCGCTCGGCACTCAGGCCGGAGACGTCCTTGCGGGTGCCGAATTCCGTGGCCGATGCCGCGGCGTCGCTGAAGAGCGCCTTCTGCAGGGCCTCCGCGTCGCTGGCCTCAACAAGCGGGCCTGCGGCCTTGGCCGCGGCCAGGATCGAAGCCGCCGCACCCTTGAGCGTTGCACCGCGCTTCGCGGCGGGCTCGGCAGGGAGCCAGCTGCCAAGTCCGACCAGGTAGTTGGGTCCGCCGGCCTTGGTGCCTGCGCCCACGGCCGACTTCTTCCAGCCGCCGAACGGCTGCCGCTGGACGATGGCGCCCGTGATGCCGCGGTTCACGTAGAGGTTGCCGGCCTGGATGGTGTCCAGCCAGACGCCCATTTCATCGGAATCGAGCGAGTGCAGTCCGGCGGTGAGGCCGTATTCGATCTCATTCTGGATGGCGATGGCTTCTTCCAAGGTGGACGCGGTCATCACGCCGAGGACCGGGCCGAAGAATTCGGTCAGGTGGAAGTAGGATCCGGGCTTGACGCCGAACCGGATGCCCGGGGACCACAGTCGGCCGCTCTCATCGAGTTTCTCCGGCTTCACGGCCCAGGTCTCGCCGTCGCCGAGGGTTGTCAGGGCGTTGAGGAGCTTGCCGTTGGCCGGCTCGATGATCGGGCCCATCTGGGTGGTTGCCTGTTCCGGGTAGCCCACCTTGAGCGAGCGGGCTGCATCCACGAGTTGGTTGTGGAAGCGCTCGGAGGTGGCAACGGAACCTACCAGGATCACGAGCGAAGCGGCGGAGCACTTCTGTCCGGCGTGCCCGAAAGCCGAGTACACGACGTCCTTGGCGGCAAGATCGAGGTCCGCGTGCGGAGTGACGATGATGGCGTTCTTGCCCGAGGTCTCCGCGAGCAGCGGGAGGTCCTGCCGGAAGGAGCGGAAGAGCTCTGCGGTCTCGTAACCGCCGGTGAGGATCACTCGGTCAACGCTGGGGTGCGAGACCAGCTGGGTGCCCAGCTCGCGTTCTTCGAGCTGCACGAGCGCCAGCACTTCGCGCGGCACGCCGGCCTCCCACAGCGCGTCCACCATGACGGAACCGGAGCGGCGGGCCTGCTTAGCCGGCTTGATCACGACGGCGGATCCCGCCGCGAGCGCCGCCAGCGTGGAGCCCGCGGGAATCGCCACCGGGAAGTTCCACGGCGGGGTCACGACGGTGAGGTTGGCTGGGACGAACGTTGCGCCGTCGACCGTTTCCAGGTCCTTGGCGCGCTCGGCGTAGTAGTGCGCGAAGTCGATTGCTTCGCTGACTTCGGGGTCGCCCTGTTCGATCGTCTTGCCGGTCTCGGAGGCCATGACCTCGAGGAGTTCGGCGCGGCGGGATTCCAGGATGTCGCCTGCGCGGTGCAGGATGGCTGCGCGCTCGGCAGCCGGCATGGCACCCCAAGCTTTGCCGTGTTCGACGGCGGTGGCAATAATGCGGTCCAGTTCCTGGGCGTCCCTGACCTTGCTGGCTTCAACGATCGCGTTGCCGGCGGTGGAGCCCGTAATGCGCTCCAGGATGGCGCGGCCCCAGGCCCGGTTGGCGGGCAGGGCAGGATCGGTGTCCGGCGTGTTGGCGAAACCATCGTTGGGCGCCGACACGGCGGGCTCATTGCGGTCCTGCGTGCGGTTGGGGGCCGGAACGGCGTCGTCCAGCTCCGCGAGCGAGGCGAGGAAGCGCTGCTTCTCCCGTTCGAACAGGGTTCTGCTTTCTGGGGAGTTCCCCCCGAGCTCGAACACGGCGGACATGAAGTTATCCTGGCTGGCGCCTTCTTCGAGGCGGCGGATCAGGTACGCGATGGCGACGTCGAACTCGCCCGGGTGCACCACCGGCGTGTACAACAGGAGGCTGCCGACGTCCTTGCGGACGGCAGTGGCCTGGCCCGTGGCCATGCCGAGGAGCATCTCGAACTCAATGCCCTTGGTGACCCCGCGCTCCTTGGCCAGCAGCCACGCGAACGCAACGTCGAAGAGGTTGTGGCCAGCGACGCCGATCCGGACCGCGTCGATGTGTCCTGGGGTGAGTGCGTAGTTGAGGACGCGCTTGTAGTTGGTGTCCGAATCCTGCTTGGTGCCCCACGTTGCGAGCGGCCAGCCCTGGATGGACGCCTGGACTTGTTCCATGGGCAGGTTGGCGCCCTTGACGACGCGCACCTTGATGGGGGCGCCGCCGTTTGCCCGGCGTGCCGCAGCCCATTCCTGCAGTTCCTGCATGGCCGAGAGCGCGTCCGGGAGGTAGGCCTGAAGCACTATGCCGGCCTCGAGGTTCTTGAATTCGGGCTTGTCCAGGATCCGGGTGAACACGGCCATGGTCAGGCTGAGGTCCTTGTATTCCTCCATGTCCAGGTTGATGAACTTGGGCTTGGGGAACGATGCAGCCAGCTTGTAGAGCGGCGTGAGCTTCTCCACCACGTGGTCCACTGCTTCATCGAAGGCCCACAGCGAGTGCGGGGCCACCGTGGAGGACTCCTTGATGGAGACGTAGTCGACGTCGTCACGCGCCAGGAGCTTGAGGGTTCCCTCAAGCCTGCGGCTGGCTTCGCGTTCGCCCAGGACGGCCTCTCCCAGCAGGTTCACGTTCAGGTGGACGCCGTTCTGCTTAATCTTGGCGATGGCCGGGCCCAGTTTGGCGTCCGTGGCGTCCACAATCAGGTGGCCCACCATGTCGCGCAAGACCTTGCGGGCGATCGGGATGACTACCTGCGGAAGAACCGGAGCCATGACACCGCCGGTACGCACGGCGGCACGCATGTACCAGGGCAGGAAGGCCGGGACCTTCGGGGCAAGCTTCGCCAAGTTGCGGCCGGCGACGGTCAGATCCTCGGGGCGGATGACGCCGTCGACGAATCCCACCGTGAAGTCGAGGCCATTCGGGTCTTTGAGGACGCCGGCGAGGCGCTGGGCGGAAACGTCAACGGGCACCTTCGAAGCTTCGGTGAGCCAGTGTCGAACCAGTTGGATGGCTTCGTGGGCCAACTCCTGGAGGTGTCCGGATTCCGGGGCGGACTGCGTCCTGGCGTCGATGCTCGAATCCCGGGTTGGTGTGCTCATGCGCTTCGTTCCTTTTGGTGCAGAGAGGGCTTTGTTTCCATCAGTATGGATCTACAATCAGATTAGGAAAAGCGATCTTTTCTGAAGAATATTCATTAGATTTCTCGACCCTTCTGGAGAGCCGAATGCTGGATGTCCGTAGGCTGCGCCTGCTTCACGAATTGAAGATCCGCGGAACGCTCGCAGAGGTGGCCGACGCGATGAAGTACAGCCCGTCGTCGGTGTCCCAACAGCTGACCTTGCTGGAGAAGGAAGCCGGCGTGAAACTGCTGCGAAAATCGGGCCGGCGCGTGCAGCTGACGCCGCAGGCCGAGATCCTTGTGGAGCACGCGGCGTCCTTGCTGGCCACCCTCGAGCGGGCAGAGACGGATCTCGCGGCGTCCCTCTCCACAGTGACGGGAACAGTGCGGCTGGCCGTGTTCCAAACCGCTGCACTGGCCCTCATGCCGGACTTCCTCACCATCATGAAGGGCGAGTATCCCGAAGTGCGCGTAGAGATGATCCAACGCGAACCGGAGACTGCCCTCCATGAAACCTGGGCCCGCGACTTCGACATCGTGGTGGCCGAGCAATACCCCGGACACGCGGCACCGCACCACCCCGGCTTGGACCGGGCCACCCTGACCAGCGACGCCATCAGGCTGGCCACTCCCCCGATTGGCCTTGGCGGGGAATCGATCTCCTCACTCGCGGATACGGCTGCGCTGCCATGGGTCATGGAACCTCATGGCGCGGCGTCCCGGCACTGGGCGGAACAAGCATGCCGCTCCGCCGGCTTCGAGCCCGATGTCCGCTACGAAACCGCCGACCTCCAAGCTCAAATCCGGCTCATCGAGTCCGGCAATGCCGTGGCCCTCATGCCGGACCTCGTCTGGACGGGACGGACCACGCCGGTCCAACTGCTTGACCTGCCGGGACTCCCGAAGCGGACAGTCTTCACCTCAACGCGCACCGCTGGCCGGATTCACCCCGCAATCCTGGCGTGCCGGGAAGTGCTGGAACGGGTGGCCGCGGAACGGATGTAGGGCCGGGGTTGATTGGCTGGTGCCCTCGGATTCTGCACGATCATTCCGCTCGCAGGGACAATTCGAATAAAGCCGGAACGCAAAAAGGCCCCGGTCCAAAAGACCGGGGCCAAACGCGGAGAATGGGGGATTTGAACCCCCGAGGGCGTTAACCCAACACGCGTTCCAGGCGTGCGCCATAGGCCGCTAGGCGAATTCTCCATGCTTCTGAATCAAAAGCAGACTCCACTGTACCCGAGAATTTCAGCATCGCCCAATCGGGACTTTCATGGTGCCGAGCCGCCCCGCCCTGCGCTTAAACGTAAAAATGGACGCCCCCAATGCGTCCATTCCTCCGGCACTCCGTTGAGCTGCTGGGTCCAGCCCCTGAAACCAGGCCCTGCAGCTCACAATCTTGAGATTGCCCCAATCGGTGTACATACCCATAGTCCGCTGCGTTCAGCGGTTTGGCAATGGAGATTAGAAACCATCCTTTGACCTGTTTTTGGGCGGCCGCTGGGAGGATGGTGCCATGAGCCAGCTACACGCCCTCGTCGTCTACGTCCCGGCGTCTCACAGCGAGACCTTGTTGGCCGCGATCGGCAATGCCGGGGCGGGCAGAATCGGCGACTATTCACATTGCTCCTTCACCACTCCCGGCACAGGACGTTTCACTCCACTGCCAGGGGCACAGCCGTTCGTCGGAGCCGTGGGGCAAGGCGAGACCGTACCGGAAATCCGGGTCGAGTGCGTCGTTGAAGCGGACATGCTCGACGCCGTAGTGCAGGCCCTGCGCTCAGCCCACCCTTATGAGGAGCCTGCATTCATGACGTGGCCAGTGAACGGTTGGCGCTAACCACTGGACATGCCCTCCCCTGCTCGCGAGCACTGGACATAATCCCAATATGTCCAGTCCTTGGCTCACACAAGGGGCATGTCCCTTGGAACCACCGAGCATCAAGGGGACATGTCCATTTTTTGGCTCTCACAACGCACATGTCCGCAAATTCGGAGGGCTCGAAAACTTCGGGTAAGCTTGTCGACGGCCCCTCATGTGGCGTCATCCTGTTGAACTCCCCCAGGACCGGAAGGTAGCAAGGGTAGATGGGCTCTGGCGGGTGCATGAGGGGTCTCTTATTTAAATGTCAGTCCCTATAGGTAGGTTTCCCCTGTGACTGTTACTACTGCTCTTTACCGCAGATATCGCCCCGATTCTTTCGCGGACGTTATCGGGCAGGAACACGTCACCGAGCCGCTCATGACGGCCCTGCGCAAAAACCGGGTCAACCACGCCTACCTCTTCTCCGGCCCGCGCGGCTGCGGAAAAACCACCTCCGCCCGCATCCTCGCCCGCTGCCTCAATTGCGCCGAAGGCCCCACAGACACTCCTTGCGGCAAATGCAACAGCTGCGTTGAGCTGGCCCGAGGCGGCTCCGGCTCGCTCGACGTCATCGAGATCGACGCCGCCAGCCACGGTGGCGTGGACGACGCCAGAGATCTTCGCGAACGCGCCACCTTCGCCCCGGTCCGGGACCGCTACAAGATCTTCATCATTGACGAAGCCCACATGGTCACCTCTGCCGGGTTCAATGCGCTGCTGAAGATCGTCGAAGAGCCGCCGGAACACATCAAATTCATCTTCGCCACCACGGAGCCGGACAAGGTCATCGGCACCATCCGCTCACGCACGCACCACTACCCCTTCCGGCTGGTGCCGCCCGAGCCCCTGATGCAGTACCTCGAGCTTCTCTGCCAACAGGAGAACGTGCCCGTCGCTCCCGGCGTGCTCTCCCTCGTCATCCGGGCCGGCGGCGGGTCGGTGCGCGATTCCCTCTCCGTACTTGACCAGCTCATGGCCGGCGCCGGACCCAACGGCCTGGACTATGAACTCGCTGTCGCGCTGCTTGGATACACCCACGCTTCACTGCTCGACGACGTCGTCGAGGCAATCGCCGCGTCCGATTCCGCCACCGTCTTCCGAGCCGTGGACCGTGTCATCCAAACCGGACACGATCCCCGACGCTTCGTCGAGGACCTGCTGGAGCGGTTCCGCGACCTCATTATTGTCCAAGCCATGCCGGAAAGCGCCCAAGCTATCCTTCGCGGCATGCCGGCGGACCAGATCGCCCGCATGCGGAGCCAGGCCAACAACCTCGGTGCCGCCGAGCTCTCCCGTGCCGCCGATGTCACTAACACCGCACTAACTGAGATGACCGGCGCCACCTCGCCCCGGCTGCATCTCGAACTGCTCTGCGCCCGCATCCTGCTGCCCAGTTCCGAGCAGACCGAACGTGGCATCGCCGCCCGGATCGACCGCGTCGAACGCCGCCTCAACTACGGCGGGGCACTTCCTCCCGCGGAAGCCCAAACGCCACCGGTAGCTGCCGCGGCTCCTTCGATTGTCGCCGCGCCGACCGCCCGCCCGGCGGATCAAGCAGTGGAGCGCCCGACGGCGGCCGCCAGTCCCGCTCCCGCCTCACCAGCGCCCGGCTCACCAGCGCCCGTGCCACCGGCGCCCTTGCCAGCCGAGGTCGCTGAGGCTCCCGCGCCCGGCCGTTCGCCTGCCTCCGGCGAACCGTCCAGGGAACAACTGACACCGCCACGGGTCTCCACTACTGACTGGCCCGTGGATGAATCCAGGCAACAGGCCAGCCGTCCGGCTCCCGAACAAGCTGCCCAAGCTCCTGGTCAGCTTCCTGCTCAAGCTCCCGCGGCGCGCCCCGTTGCCCAGGCGCCATCCGCTCAACCAGCGGCAGATCAGGACCGGACCCAGTCCTCGGCCGCACCAGCTCAAACGGCCGCGCCACGCCAAACGCCCGAGCCTGCCCGGGCCCAGGCGTCAGCCCCCGCACAAGCTCCAGCGCCCGCACAGCCCTCCCGGCCCGCCGCCGGGGGCGCCGATGTCGAGGTGATCCGGCGGGCTTGGCCCGAGATCCTCCAGACGCTGACCAAGATCAAGCGCAGCAGTTGGGCTCTGGTCGGAGCGAACGCACAGGTTGCGCAGTTCGACGGCCAACTTCTGACTCTGGCATTCAGCACTGACGGCCTTGCGAGCGCTTTCAGCCGAGCAGACCATGCCGAGAACCTTCGCCAGGCAATCCACAAGACGATCGGCATCGACTGCCAGATCACTTCGGTAGTCGGCGGCAACAGCTCAGGTAGCTCTGAACCAAACCCAAAAGCACCGGCTGACCCGACGCCCGCTGTAGGGGGTGGCGCCTCTCCCGTTGTGTCATCCGCCGTGGACAGCGCATGGGGACTTGCCCCTGCGGCACAAAGCCCTGCCGCCCCGGAAGCAGAAAAGGCCGTCGCGGCACCAGCCCCCGAGGCCGCTCCGACCCAAACCGTTTCCCCTGCGCAGGCTTCCGCTTCGGCAGTTGCCCCGACGTCGTCCGCCGCAGCAGCTGCGTCGTCCCCAACGGCACCGACAGACCCGGCCGCGGACTACTCGTACTCGGACGATGATTGGGGTCCCCCGAGCGACGAAGACGCTCTCCCGCTTGACGAAGAACCGCCCATGGATTGGGAGCCGGCAGCTCCTCCGGGCTTCGCCGCCGTGCCCACGGCCGGCCCCGCCGCCCGATCGTCGGCCAGCACGGCAGCCCCGGTAGCCGCACCATCGCCAGCCGCTTCGCCCCGCGCTGATTCGGCGCAGAACAGCTCCGTCCCCGCCACCTCTGCCCCCAAGAGCAAGCGCTCCACCCAAGCATCTTCGGAGAAGAAGTCCAAGGTCCCGGAAGATCCATGGTCCAGAGCTGTCGAGCACGCGCCGGGATCGTGGGTGGTCGGCACCGAGTCCAACGATGGCTCCGCGGCTTCGGGCATCTCTGCCGGTTCTGACGGTCAGGCCAATTCATCCGCCCCGGCGACACCCAGTCCTGTCTATGAACCTGCGGCCGCGCAGATTCCAAACCGGCCGCAGGCTTCAGTGCCGGCACCGGCCACCGCGCCGGCGCCCGAACCCGCGCCTTCGGTCGTAGCACTCGCACAAGCCGCTCCCACTCCGCCTGCCCCCGCGCCTTCGCCTGCGCCTGCCCAAGGATCAACCCCCGCAACAGTGCCGGTGCCTTCGGGAACCGGGAAGCAGAGCCTCTACCAACGGCTTTCGAACAGCCCGGAAGCCATGGCCGGCCGTGAGAAAGCACCGGCACGGGCTACCGTCGCGCCTGGCAGCGTGGTGGAGGACATTCCGAGTGCCGACGATGAAACCATCGAGGAGTCGGGAGTCTTTGGACGCGCAGCCGTCGAGCGTATTCTGGGCGGAAAGCTACTGGAAGAACGGTCGCTGGACAGCATGCGCCGCTAACAACGAGACGCCGTCCCAACACCCTGCGTGGGCCCGCAAGGTGTTCGGCGGGGAACCTCAAGGAACCCTGTCTAAGAGCCCGCCGGCGCCCCAGAAAGGTGCCACCAAACCGCGACGCCCGCCGAACAGCGACGGCGTCCACACCAAACGAACGAGGACATTGTGTACGAAGGCGCAGTACAAGAGCTGATCGACGAGCTCGGCCGGCTCCCCGGCGTCGGGCCGAAGTCAGCGCAGCGCCTGGCCTTCCACATCCTTGAGGCCGATCCCGAGGACATGAAGCGGCTGGTCGCGGCCATCACCACAGTCAAGGAACGCGTGAAGTTCTGCACGGTCTGCGGCAATGTCACCGAGCAGGAGCTGTGCAACATCTGCCGCGATCCGCGCCGCGACCCCTCCGTGATCTGCGTGGTCGAAGAATCCAAGGATGTCCTGGCGGTGGAACGCACACGGTCCTTCCGCGGCCGGTACCACGTCCTCGGCGGCGCCATCAATCCGATCGCCGGAATCGGACCCGAGCAACTCCGTATCCGCGAGCTTCTGACCCGGCTCAACGACGGCGCCATCCAGGAAATCATCATCGCGACCGACCCCAACCTTGAAGGCGAAGCGACGGCCACCTACCTGGCCCGCATGTTGAAGTCGATCGGCATTACCGTCACCAGGCTTGCCTCCGGCCTCCCGGTGGGCGGAGACCTGGAGTACGCGGACGAAGTTACCCTGGGAAGGGCCTTCGAGGGTCGCCGCAACGCCCTCATGTAGGCACCCCGCTTCCCGGAACGCCCCCGACGCCGCTACGGACCCTTAGGCGACCCGCCCGGCTTACGCGATCCGCGTCCCGCTGGCCAACCGGCCTGCGGGCGTCCGCAGCGAACGCCAGCCGAGCCACATGAGCAGCCCCGTCAGGACCAGTTGCAGGCCGAGTCCCAGTGGCCACAAGGGCGTCGTCTGCTTGAGGTACTGCGGCTGCGGCACGCCGTTTGCGCATAGGTAGGAGTGGTCCGGCCCGGCGAGCGCGGACCTGGCACCCTGGCTGATGCCTTCGATCATGCCGACCGAGTAGAACACCGATCCGCTCCGGTCCGGATACGGAATGGCGTCGGCCACCACCACGTAGGGGTTCAACGCGAGCATCCACGCCACGCGTTCGGTCCGGGCGGCCGGGTGCTCAACCAAGGGACCCTCGCAGGTGTAGGCCGGTTGCGCCGGTTCAAGCGGTTGTCCCTGCTGATTCGGCTGCACGGGCGCATACAAGACGCCACGGCCAACGGGAGAGTTGGCCAATACCGCGCCCTGCGCCAGTTGCGTTCCCAGTCCGAAGGAAATCAACGATCCGACCACCAGTGCGGCGACTACCAAGTAGGTCACCACGATCGAGAACAAGGGCCGCCCCGCGAGCGCGGAAATCCCCACTCCGATCCCGCAGACAACGGCCAGTTCCACCGCCAGCATCAGCAAGGAAACCACGACGTGCCCCGGGGTCAGCCCGCCTTGGAACATTCCGAAGACAAGGAACGGGGCACTCGTTGCGAGGAAGGCGAGTGCCGCGAGCCATCCCGCGCAGACCTTGCCCCAGAGAATCTGGCCCGGAGTCAGCAAAGTGATCTGCAGGATGGCAAGTGTGCCTCCGGCCCGGTCTCCGTTGATGGCATTGGCGGACAGCGCGGGCGCCACGAGCAGGGCAAACAGGAGCACGAAAGCCAGGACGACCTCGAAGATCATGGACCCGGCCCCATCCTGCTGCGCCAGTGCCGACGGCGGCATTGTGGAACGCCGCGTTTCCATGCTGGCGTTCCATGCGAGCCAGGTCAGCCACGTCACCACCGCGATCACAAAGAACCAGATGCCCAACATGATGTACCAGCCGCGGGAACGCAACCGCTGTTTCATCTCAAGGACCACGACGTCGCGGATCCCGCCAAGATAGCCGACGACGGCGTTCCCGCCGCCCGTAGCTCCCCGCGGCCCCGCAGGGCCCGGCACGGTGTCATTCACGTTGCTCATTGCCTCTCCGTATCCAGGTTCATGTACGTCTCTTCGAGGGCACCGGCTGCCGGGGCGAAGGAAACCACGCCGATGCCGGACCGGACGAGTTCGGCCAAGAGGGCGGCAGCGCCGTCGTCGTGCGTCAGCAGCAAGGTGACCGACGGGCGGCGGCCCGCCTCCACGCGGTGTTCCAGCCCCAGTTCGCTGAGCTTTGCTATGAGGGCCGCGTTGTCGAGGGCTGTGATGGCGTAGCGTCGGCCCTGCAGGGCGGCCTCCTCGAGGGTCTGCTGTTTCACGGTGCGGCCCTGGCTGACGAACACCGCTCCGTCCGCGATTTCATCGAGTTCACTGAGCACGTGGGAGGAAACCACCACGGCTTTCCCTTCCCCGGCCAGGCGGCGCAGCAGGTTTCGGAGCTCCACGCGGGATCCCGGGTCGAGGCCGGACGCCGGCTCGTCGAGCAGAAGCACGGAGGGGTCGTGGATGAGGGCCCTGGCCAGGCTGAGCCGTTGTTGCTGGCCTCTGGAGAGGACCCGGGCCGGCTGGTCGGCAAGGGTGTCCAGCCGGACAAGTTCGAGCAACCCGGCAACACGCTGGGCGATACCGGACTTGGGCAGACGGTAGAAGCGCGCCATCTGGACCAGGATTTCGCGTGCGGTCAAGGACTCCCACACCCCCAAAGTGTCCGGCATCCAGCCGATCCGAAGCCGCGCGGCGGCGCTGTCGTGCAGGGGATCCAGGCCGTTGATCCGGATGGTCCCGGAGTCGGGCCGCAGAAGCGAGGCAAGCATGAGAAGGAGCGTCGTTTTGCCTGCGCCGTTGGGACCGATGAGCGCCGTGACCTTCCCTGGCGCGGCATGGAAATCGATGTGCTCGACGGCGTGGACCGTACCGAAGCGGCGTGAGACGCCTTCCGCGGATACTCCGAGGGCGCCGCTCACCGGGACGCTTGAACTTTCAGCTATGGACATCCTCTACTCACCTGTTTCCCCCAAACAGAACAAGTACGCTTCAATTCCCGTGAGCCCACATGCCCCCAGGCTGCGTATTTCTTGATCGTACGCCAACCCGAAACTGCCCGGCACGCACCCAAGGGCCGAGATTTGGTCACAATTCCCCCGCCCGCCGCGCCCGGCGATAAACTGGCCACATAAGCCACGTAGCCGTGCCGCTATCTGGCCACGCAACGTATGATCCCCAATTGAGCAGTGAGGGTGCGCGCATGAGTTTGCCCACTACCGATGTGAAAACCGAAGACCTGACCGCGCAGACTGCCAAGACCAAGCAGCTGATCGTGCAGAAGTTCGGCGGCTCCTCGGTGTCCGATGCGGAAGGCATTAAGCGTGTTGCCCGCCGCGTGGTTGACGCACAAAAGGCCGGCAACGAGGTTGTCGTGGTGGTTTCCGCCATGGGAGACACCACGGACGAACTCCTGGATCTCGCCGCCCAAGTCACCGATTCTGCTCCCGCTCGTGAGATGGACATGCTCCTCTCCGCAGGCGAGCGCATCTCCATGGCCCTGCTCGCCATGGCCATCAACAAATTCGGCGCCTCAGCGCAGTCGTTCACCGGCTCCCAGGCCGGCATGATCACGGACGGGATACACGGCAAGGCCCGCATCATCGACGTCGACCCCCACCGCATCCGTACCGCATTGGACAAAGGGCACGTCGCCATCGTGGCCGGCTTCCAAGGCATGACCCGGAGCACAAGGGAGATCACTACCCTTGGCCGCGGCGGATCCGATACCACCGCGGTGGCCCTCGCCGCCGCGCTCGAAGCGGACGTCTGCGAAATCTACACGGACGTCGACGGCATCTACACGGCCGACCCCCGCGTGGTCTCCACCGCAACGAAGATCGACCGTATCTCGAGCGAGGAAATGCTGGAACTGGCAGCTTCCGGCGCCAAGATCCTGCACTTGCGTTGCGTGGAATACGCCCGCCGATTCGGTGTGCCCCTGCACGTCCGGTCCTCATTCAGCCAGAACGAAGGCACTTGGGTCCTGCCCAGCGCCGACGACAAGATCACGATTCAAGAGGGAGTTGCCTTGGAGCAGCCAATCATCTCCGGTGTTGCACACGACCGTTCAGAAGCCAAGGTCACTGTGGTCGGCGTCCCGGACATCCCGGGCAAGGCCGCCGCAATTTTCCAGGTCATCGCCAAGGCGCACTCGAACATCGACATGATCGTCCAGAACGTGTCCACGCACGGTACCGGCCGCACGGACATCTCATTCACCCTGCCCATCGTGGAAGGCGCCGATGCCCTCACTGCCCTCCGTGCGGCGCAGCCTGAAATCGGCTTCGAAAGCATCGAATACAACGAGAACGTCGGCAAGCTTTCGCTGATCGGTGCCGGGATGCGTTCGCACCCGGGCGTCTCCGCCACCTTCTTCAAGGCACTCTCCGACGCCGGGATCAACATCAACATGATTTCCACCTCGGAGATCCGCATCTCTGTCGTCACGCACGCCGATCTGCTTGATGATGCCGTTCGCGCCATCCATAAGGCGTTCGATCTCGACGGCGACGCCGAGGCAACCGTCTATGGCGGCACCGGCCGCTAGCCGGGCACCCGCCCGGGCCGCTAGCCAGGCACCCGCCGTCGGGAACTGAAGTACTTAAACGTGAAAGAACCGGAGCTTTAGCTCCGGTTCTTTTGCTTCCTGCGGCTTTGGAGCCGCAAGCGGTTGTGTAACTTCACAACCGCCTAGGCGCTTTCCTTGCGGATTCCGTAGTGGTGGCCCTGGTCGTCTGTTTCGACGACGAAATGCCCCAGGTCTTCTTCCGACGCCGTCTCGAAGTCGTCATGCTTGTGGACTACGGGCGCATCAATGTCGCCCCGGGTTGCCGGGCCGAACCAGAAGCGCAGACGATCGGTTACCCTCATGAAACTATCGAGTGCATGTCCCACAATTCCCACCTCCTTCCCCGCTGCGAGGTCCAGCCGTGCGGTTGGAGCTGAGTGGTTCAAGTGAGGCCAATTTTACGCCCGGAACCCGCAAAAGGCCCGGGTCGGCGTCGATCGGTGAGAGCTGGGAGCCCTTATCGAAGGGATTTGTCGTCCGGGTTCTTGGGGACCACGTAGGTGCTGCCATCCGGACGGCGGACGGTCTCCCACTGCTGCGCTTCGGCCTGGCGCCGCGCGAGGAGGCGCTTGTTCTCCTCGGTCATTTCATGATCCAGGGAACTGCTGTGCGCCGGACCGAAAATGATCCGCAGCTTGCCGGTTGCACGCATGAATCTCTGGGTCATCGTCTCTTTGGCCACCTGGTCTACCCTCTCTCAAAAGGATGTTGTGGTTAAAGAGTACACTAACAATTAGTGCACTAACTATCGACCGGTACGGATCGGTCGCCGACACGGAACGGAGCAAACCTTGGCTGCCGCAAGCACACCCATTGCCCCTGAAACCACCGCCCCGCCGGAAGACGATCTGTTGCTGGAGCGTCAATTGTGCTTCGCCCTGACCGTGGCGTCGCGGAGCGTGGTGGGCGTCTACAAACCGGTGCTTGAAAAGATGGGGCTGACCCATCCGCAGTACCTCGTGATGCTCGCCCTTTGGGAACGCAGCCCGCGCACGCTCAAGGAAATCAGTGAGGCACTCCTGCACGAGCCAGCCACTCTTTCACCGATCCTGCGCCGGCTCGAAGAAGCAGGATTCGTGACCCGGAACCGCATCCACGGAAACGAACGGGCCCTCGCCATCACCTTGACCGAAGCCGGCGCCGCCCTCAGGCAACAGGCGACGGCTGTGCCTGGAACCATCATGGAGCGGCTCCAACTCACGCGCGCCGAAGTAGCGGAACTGCACCGGGCGATGACCGGCCTCATCGCGGCCACGCAACACCCTGCTGCCGCTACGGGCGATAAACTGGCATAAATCAAGGAGAACCCCCATGCGTCTGCGAATAGTCCGGTCAGTGCTGGCCATCCTCGCCGTCGCTGGTCTTGCCGCCTGCACACCCGGCTCCGGAGGCGGTTCGCCCAGCAGCCCGGCGCCTGGCAGCAGCGCGTCGTCCTCGCCGTCGAGCAGCCCTACCGGACTTTTGCCTGACGAAACGGCGTCTCCCAGCGGCAAACCGACCCCTTCGTTCTCCCCCACCGCGCCCAGCTCACCCGGCCGCGGAGAAGCCGAGCTTTCGATCATCGTCAAGCCCTCCCCCACGGCAGCCCCGGAAAGCTACACGCTCGTCTGCACCGGCGGTGTCCCCTCCGCGGAGAGCCACCACCCCACCGCAGCCGCTGCGTGCGCCGCCCTGAAAAAGAACCCCGCCCTCCTCACGCGAACGCCGCGCTCCAGCGACCAGGTCTGCGAGCAGCGTTACGGCGGACCCCAGACGGCAATAGTCACCGGGGCCGTTGATGGCGTGGGCGTCGAGTCCTCCTACAAACTCACGGACGGCTGCGAGATTTCCGCCTGGGCCGCCGTCGCCGACATCATTGGTTCAAGCGGTGCCGGAGCTTAAATACACGCACCTCCCGCAAGAGAAATGGCTCGCGCTGGAGGCCGCCCACCACGCCCGCGTCGAACGCTACGCCAAGCCATACTTGGCCCGCCGCTCCGCAGGCCAGAAGCATCCCGTCGAAGACTTCCTCTTCACCTACTACACCCAGAAGCCCGGCCAGCTGCTGCGCTGGCACCCGGGCGATGGCGTCGTGCTCTCCGGCCCGAAAGCGGCGGAGCGGGCCGGGTGGAAGTATTACCGAGCGCTCGACGACGGCGCGCTGGCGGCCGCGGGTCTGCCCGCCCGTACCGTTGCGGTCACCTTCGATCGCCGCAAGTTCGCGGCCGACCGCACCGAGGCCATCCGCTTCGCCGGCATCATCCTCTCCGGAACCGTCGCGCGGCCCGCCCAGTTTGGTTGCTTCGGACTGCACGAGTGGGCCATGGTCTACCGCCAGGACAAGTTCGATCTTCGCCACGAGTACCTCAAGCTGCGCCTCGGCGCCGAAGGCACAGACACCGTGGTGGAAGACAACCGGATCCGCTGCTCGCACTTCGACGCCTTCCGTTTCTACACTCCGGACGCCATCCCGCTCAATGAGCTCACCCCCACGCGGGACAACCAACGCACCATGGAGCAGCCCGGCTGCCTGCATGCCAACATGGACCTCTACAAATGGGCGTACAAACTGACACCGGCCCTGCCGAGCGAGCTGGTGATGGACTGCTTCGAACTGTCCTGGCGGATCCGCGCCATGGACATGCAGGCCTCCCCCTATGACCTTGAAGAGTGGGGATATCCGGCCATCAGGATCGAGACACCACAAGGCAAGGCCGAGTACGTTGAGTATCAGAGGGCATTCGCCGCAGAGGCCCAAGCGCTCCGTGCCCGGGTCCTCGACGAAGTGCAACCGCTCCTGGAACTCCTCGTACCAACACCGTCTCACGAAGGACAGCGATGACTTCAAGCAATGGAAAGTACGACGTCGAACTCACCATCACGCTGACGGAGGCACCAGGCGCCGCGGACTATGAGTTCTTCCTGCTCGGCTCCGGCGGCGAAGTATCCGAAGGCTCGACCCTTCCGGACCCCCGCGCGGCGCTTGCCGCCGTCGAGCAATTCGGAGAAGAGATCTTCTTTCCGGTTCCCCGGCCGGACCGTATTTGCACCCAGCAATACGGCGGTCCGCAGGTGGCAACGGTTACGGGCAGGTTCCGCGGGCGCGAAGTGAGCAGCCGCTTCAGCCGGACGGACGGCTGTGAGATCGCCCGTTGGCGCACCATGGCCGCCCTCCTCGGCGGCGTGGCAGGATCCACAGGAAACATCTAACGACGCCCGCTCACAAACAACCGTCCCCACCCCGACGCCCGCTCACAAACAACCGTCCCCACCCCGACGCCCGCTCACAAACAACCGTCCCCACCCCGACGCCCGCTCACAAACAACCGTCCCCACCCCGACGCCCGCTCACATCATCTGCAAGAGGGTTCCACCGTTAAGGCTCAAAGGTGAGCGAGCGTCCGCCAAAAGGGCTATATATGTGAGCGGGCGTCCAGGGCTCACGAAGAAAACGGCCGGCGGGATATCCCGCCGGCCGCTGCCTTGCATTTCTGTCAGACGATCATTGCCGCACTAAAGGGCGTTGTTTGACTGGTCCTCCCCGTCATTCTGCAGTTTGGCCTTGCCGTGCTCGCCTTCCTGGTCATCCTTCGGCACCACGGAAACGCTGCCTTTTGCCGAGACCAGGACGGACACAAACGTCGGCGAGCTGGTACCGGCAAACGTGAGCCGGCCGATGTAGGAACCCGGCGTCAGGTTGTTCCACGCGAAGGTGAGCTTCCCGGATTTGCCGTTCTTCATCTTGATCGGGTTGGGCGTGACGGTGGCATTGCCTTGGTTTGCGCCCAGGATCGCGGCATCAACACTGGCCTTGGTGGGCCGGTTGTTGGGGCTGGCGTACAAGTTCGCGATGATCGTGTACGTCCCAGGCTGCGGGTTGTCGAGCGAGAGCGACTCACTGGCACTCGGTGTCGCTGCGGTGAACAACTGACCCGACGGCGACAGAACATACAGATCGAAATCCGCGGTGGGATCGGAAGAAATCACCGAGAACTTCGCGAACGCCGTTCCGGGGGGAACCGTGGCGGTCTTGAGGAAGTTCGAGGTATTGTTCGCCACAGCCACGGGACCGGGAACAAGCTCCGCGGCGGAGGAATCAGCCTTGGAGAGGCCGTCAATGGTCACAGCCGTGGGTGAGTCGGAACCGGAGACGATGTTGATGTCCGCCGATCCGCTTGCCTGCTGGGACGTGAAGGCGACGCTCTTGGAGGCCACCACCGACTGCGGACGGACCGCAATCGGAGAGACCACCGACTTGTTGGCGCCTTCCCACTTCAACGATCCCATCGCGAAAGTGCCCAGTGGCGCGGTCTTGTTTTCGAAGGTCACCGTGAAGGTCTTCTTCTGTCCCACATCTTTGAAATTCAGCACAGACGGGGTGACCTTGACGTCAACGCCAGGGACGTTGACTGTCGCCCGGTATTGTCCCGGGGTCAGCGCGGTGACGGTGCGGGTGACCTCGATCTTGCCCGCCAGGTTACCCAGGGCGAACGACGGAAGGTTCATGTCGCGCGGCAGTGTCGAGCCAAGTCCAGGCTTGCCGAGATCGACGCCGGTGCCCCGGATGAACTTCCAGTAGTCCTCGGTTCCGGCGTCGTAGACCAGGCCTGGTTCCAGCACGCTGGCAGGGTTCATCTCTCCTGCACCGGTAGCGAAGACGTCCTGGTTCTTGCTTCCATCGGCGAGCTTGACGTCACTCGCCGTCGTCATCATGGCCGACTTGACCATCGCCGGTGACCAATCGGGATTCTTCGCCAGGATCAAGGCTCCGAAACCTGCAATGTGCGGGGAGGCCATGGAGGTACCGGACATGAATCCGTACTCATCACCCTTGCTGCCGATCGGCGAAACACCCGCCAGCACGGCAACGCCGGGAGCCGAGACGTCCGGCTTGAGGAGATCCGAATCGGTGGCGAGGAGCGGGCCGCGGGAGGAGAATCCGGCGATCTGCGGCTGGGCCTCGAGCGGAAGACCGGTGGTGTCGTGGTCAACCAGGGAAACAGTAAGTCCCGTGCTTGCCGCGACCTTGTCCTTGATGGCTTGCGAGGCCGGAGGATTCACGTGGACGGTGGGCACCGCGTGCTTGTCGGTGTCCAAGGAGGAGTTGGCGAGGTTCACGAGGATCATGCCCACGCCGCCACCGCGGAGCACCTCGGCGCTCTTGGCGACGCGGTCAACCACCCCGCGGTCACACACCACTACCTTGCCGGCGATTTTCGCCGGGTCCAGAGACCCAGGCGCACAGAGTGCCGCGTTACCGGCACCTGAGGCGGCGTTCGCGGAGAGCACGACGCCGGCCCCGCTCACCTGGTGGTTCATGATGCTCGCGCCGCGGAACTTGGTGCCGTCGGAGAATTCGACGGTTCCCTGGAGCTCCTGGGAGAAGGAAGTAGCCGCAACGGTGGTCATCCAGGGTGCGCCGTGGTTGACGGTGCTGGCCTGCGGACCCGAGTTACCGGCGGACGCTGCCACAAAGATCCCGGCCGACGCAGCAGAGAGGAACGCGAGCGAGACAGGGTCGGTGGTGGTGTCCGTAGCGCCGGAAATGGAGTAATTCAGGACGTCCACGCCGTCGGCAACGGCCTGGTCAATGGCGGCGATGGCCGCGGAACTGTAGCAACCGCCCGTATTGGGGTCGGTGTCTTCCCAGCAGACCTTGTAGATCGAGAGCTTGGCAGCTGGTGCCACTCCGCTTGTCTTGCCGAAGCTGCGGCCATCCACGAACGTTTCCACACCGGAGTTGCCAGCGGCGGTGCTGGCCGTGTGCGTTCCGTGGCTCACGACGTCGATGGGCGAGATCTGTTCCTGGGGTGCCCGTTGGCCTGGCGGAACTGTCTGCAGGAAGGCATCTGCGAAGTAGTGGGCGGCGAGGACTTTGGAATTACAGGCAGTTCCGTCAAACGCTGCCCCTGTGTCCGTGCCCTTCTGGCACTCGCCTACAAAGGTATCTCCATTGGCCTTCAGCATGGCGATCTTGCCGTCACTCGTGCGGTAAGGGACGCCCACCTGGGGGTCCCCGACCAGCGGCTGGACGGGATCGCCGGCGAAGAACTTGCTTGTGGGCGTGTAGCCGGTGTCGATGACGCCCACCACAGTGCCCTTGCCGGCCTGGTCCTGGCCGCCGAACTGGGTATTCCACACGCCGTTCGGTCCGCTGAGGTTGAGGAAATCGGTGGTGGAGTAGTCAGGAGCGGACTGCGTGTCCGGGGCAACGAGGAGAACATCGGGGTTCTTCGCGAGATTGACGGCCTGGTTCGCGGAAAGGGTGGCGCTGAAGCCGTTGATGGCTGTGGTGTAGTCGCGATTGATGCTCACGCTCTGCTGCTTGGCCACGTCCTGCTGCTTCTGCTGCAAGTGGGCCTGGTACTGCTTAACTTCGGCCCTGCCGACGTCAAGCTTCTTGCCGGATTGCGGCTTGGTGGGCACATAGCCGGGCGTTCCGCCGTCGTAAGTGGCCGCTGGCTTCTCTGCCAGCACCACTACGTAGCGGCCATCCTGATAAGACTTGGGGTCGACATTCCGGGCAACCCCCGCAACCGTTGATCCGAAGACCGTTGAGCCGGAAGCGGGCGAAGCATGAGCGGGTGTCAAAGCCACCGAGGAGAGCAGAACCGGTAGTCCGACGGCCAACGCCGCAGCTTTTCGAAGCCCCCCGCTTCTAATGAAGCTCTTTCCTTGTGAATTCACGAGTGATTGCACCTTTCCGGGCGATCGTGGCGGTCATGTCAAGATCAATCAACTAAGGACGTGCACCGATTGACAGTTCTTGTAATCAGCTAAAGCCCAGCCGACTCATAGAGTACAGAGTGATAGCTGAATATGACATAGGACACATTTCACGTTTTTTGTCATGTCATTCGGCATCAGAATACATCCGCACGCAGCAGTGGGCACGCCCCCGTCGGAAGGGGACGTGCCCACTGTGCGGATATTCAGATATTGATCGCGAAGGCGGAGCCTCAGGCGTGCTGGTACGTCAAGCAATCAGCCGCTTCGGCACCGGGGCCGATCCGGACATCGTGGGCCTCGCACATGAGGTTGTTGTTGTGGGTGCATTCCGAGCGCTGGCAGGCACCGACATGCGCCAGGACTTTGGGGAGTCCTCCCATGAGCGCGGTGTCAATGAAGGTGGCGCAGGAAGCGTGATCCGCGGTTCCGCCGATCGTAATCCCGTAGGCGGTGCAGCCATGATGGTTGAATCCGCAGCTGCCAACGCTGCATGCGGACACTTCGGCGACGTGTTCGGTCATTGCTCCTCCTGTTGGACGGGGAATTTCCTAGACAGTAATTCCAAGCTACTCCCGAATACGCGCCTTTAACCCGGAGGATTAGCGCATTTGCGCGTACCCTATTGCACTCCAGACGGTGTCAGCGGCCCGGGCCACGCTAAGAATGGATCCCTCTCAGCGCGTCGCTGATTTTGGCCCTTGTCGAAGCATCGGGCGGGACGGAAATGCGGTTTTCCCGGGCAGCCCGGTCCGCCATGATCCTTTGGAAAACCACCCTGCCCAGGCCGGCGAAAACAGCGGCAAGGACCACGGGCAAAACCATCGACTTAGCGTTTTCGGCCATGCCGCAATCCTAGTGACGCAAACCACCTCGAGCTAGCGCGGCGATCGGGCAGTGCCCAGAGCCGCCGTCGTCCGGTGCCCGGAGCCGTCGTCGGGCATTGAAAACCCCCGACGACGGCGGGGCGCCGCCGCGAATTGGCGCGGCCCACGGGGCCTCTTCACCGATCTCCCGCAAATAGGGTATGTAGCGATTTGGCCGGTAGAATGGGCATGCAAGCTCGCGGAGCGCCCCCCTTATTCCGTAAGACCCTGCCGCTAAACACTGTTCCTGAACGCTGTTTGGAGGCAGTTCCGGCGTGAGACGGCACCACTCCGCGGCAGCCTTTAACCAAGGTTTAACCAACGCTCACGCACAGGAGTTACCGGATGCCCCGGATCGTCGTCGACGTCATGCCCAAGCCCGAGATTCTGGACCCTCAGGGGAAGGCCATCGTGGGCGCACTGCCCCGCCTCGGCTTCACCAGCTTTAGCGCAGTCCGCCAGGGCAAGCGCTTCGAACTGACCGTCGACGGCGAGGTGACCGATGCCATCCTCGCCCAGGCCCGCGAGGCCGCTGAGACCCTGCTGTCCAACCCGGTGATCGAAGACGTCGTCAACGTCGAGGTCGTCGAGGCCTGACATGACTGAACTTCCTTTGATCGGCGGAGCCCCTGTGGCCGTCGAACCCCATTTGGTCGGGGCCAAGATCGGCGTCGTTACCTTCCCCGGCACCCTTGACGACCGCGACGCCGCCCGTGCGGTCCGCCTCGCAGGCGGCACCGCCGTCGCGCTATGGCATGGAAACGGCGACGCGGACGCCTTGCGGGACGTCGACGCCGTCGTCATCCCGGGCGGTTTCTCCTATGGCGACTACCTGCGCGCCGGCGCGATTTCCCGCTTCGCTCCGCTGATGTCCCGCATCATCGATGCTGCCAACAGCGACGCCAAGCTGCCCGTGTTGGGTATTTGCAACGGCTTCCAGATCCTGACCGAGTCGCACCTGCTCCCGGGCTCCATGATCAAGAATGACCACTTGAAGTTCTTGTGCCGCGACCAGGTGCTGCGCGTGGAGAACAACAAGACCGTGTGGACCTCGGACTACGAGGCAGGCGAGGAAATCACGGTTCCGCTGAAGAACCAGGATGGCCAGTACATCGCTGACGACAAGACCCTGGACGCCCTTGAGGCCGAGGGCCGCGTCGTGTTCCGCTATGTCGGCTGGAACCCGAACGGTTCACGCCGCGACATTGCCGGCATCAGCAACGCCGCCGGCAACGTGGTGGGCCTCATGCCGCACCCGGAGCACGCGGTGGAGCCCGGATTCGGTCCTGAGTCCAACGCCGGCACGGATGGCTTGGGCTTCTTCACCTCCGTCCTGAACAAGATCGTGGGAGGCGCACAGTGACTACCTCAGCTGAAACCGTCGGCAAGAAGTTCAACATCGACACGGTGGAGAACGCGGCTAAAACGCCGGACACCGAGCTCCCCTGGGCCGAACTCGGCTTGAAGCAGAACGAGTTCGACGAGGTCGTGAAGGTCCTGGGCCGCCGGCCTACCGGCGCCGAGCTCGCCATGTACTCCGTCATGTGGAGCGAGCACTGCTCCTACAAGTCCTCGAAGAACCACCTGCGCCAGTTCGGCGAAAAGGTGACCGAGGAGATGAAGAAGGACATGCTCGTGGGCATCGGCGAAAACGCCGGCGTCACCAACTTGGGCGACGGCTGGGCCGTGACGTTCAAGATCGAGTCCCACAACTCGCCGTCGTTCGTGGAGCCTTACCAGGGTGCCGCGACCGGTATCGGCGGCATTGTCCGCGACATCATCTCGATGGGCGCCCGCCCGGTAGCCGTGATGGACCCGCTGCGTTTCGGCGCCATCGACCACCCGGACACGGCCCGCGTCATGCATGGTGCCGTTGCCGGCATTGGCGGCTACGGCAACTCGCTTGGATTGCCGAACATCGGCGGCGAAATGGTGTTCGACTCCGTGTACCAGGGCAACCCGCTGGTCAACGCGTTGGCAGTCGGCGTCATGCGCCACGAAGACATCCGCCTTGCCAACGCCTCCGGTAAGGGCAACAAGGTAGTCCTTTTCGGTGCGCGCACCGGCGGCGACGGCATTGGCGGCGCCTCGGTGCTGGCGTCGGAGTCCTTCGACGACACCAAGCCGTCCAAGCGCCCCGCCGTCCAGGTAGGCGACCCCTTCGCCGAAAAGGTGCTCATCGAGTGCTGCCTGGAGCTGTTCAAGGGTTCGCTGGTTGAGGGTATCCAGGACCTCGGCGCCGCGGGCATCTCCTGTGCCACGTCCGAGCTCGCTTCCAACGGCGACGGCGGTATGCAGGTTGAGCTGACCTCGGTCTTGCTGCGCGATCCCACGCTGACCCCGGGCGAAATCCTGATGTCCGAGTCGCAGGAACGAATGATGGCGGTTGTCACCCCTGAGAACATCGCCGCGTTCGAGGCTGTCATGGACAAATGGGCCGTGGAGTACTCCTGGCTGGGCGAAGTGACCGACACAGGCCGCCTCATCATCACGTGGGAAGGCGAAGTCATTGTCGACGTCGACCCGCGCACCGTTGCCCACGACGGACCGGTCTACGACCGCCCGTTTGCCCGCCCCTCATGGCAGGATTCCGTGCAGGCCGACACCTTCACGGGCTCCGTGCAGGACGCCGGCCGCCCGTCGACTTCCGGGGAACTGGCCACTGCCATTACCGAGCTCATTGCTTCACCGAACATGTGCAGCAAGGCCTGGATCACCAAGCAGTACGACCGCTACGTCGGAGGCAACACCGCCATGGCGTTCCCGGACGACGCTGGGGTGGTCCGGGTGGACGAGGAAACCGGCCTTGGCGTTGCCCTGGCCACTGACGCGAACGGCCGCTACACCTACCTCGACCCGTACCACGGCGCACAGCTGGCACTGGCCGAGGCGTACCGCAACGTCGCAACCTCCGGCGCCGTCCCGATGGCCGTCAGCGACTGCCTGAACTTCGGTTCCCCCGAGGACCCGGACGTCATGTGGCAGCTGGCCGAGTCCATTCGTGGCCTGTCGGACGCTTGCATGGAGCTGGGCGTCCCGGTCACCGGCGGCAACGTCTCGCTGTACAACCAGACCGGTACCGTGCCCATCCACCCGTCCCCCGTGGTTGCAGTGCTGGGCAAGCTCGACGACGTCGCGCGCCGCACCCCGTCGGGCTGGAAGGAAGACGGCCAGGCCATCTACCTGCTGGGCACCACGGCCGCGGAACTGGACGGTTCGGAGTGGTCCAACCTGCGCGGACACCTCGGTGGCTTGCCGCCGAAGGTTGACTTGTCCATCGAGCGCCAGCTCGGCGAAATCCTCATCAACGCTTCGCGCGACGGCATGATCGACGCCGCGCACGACCTCTCCGAGGGCGGCCTTGCCGCTGCGCTGGTGGAGTCCGCACTTCGCTACGGCGTGGGCGCCCGGATTGCGCTGGACGAACTCGTGGAGCGCGACGCCGTGGACCTGTTCACCGCATTGTTCTCCGAGTCCCAGGGCCGGGCCATCGTGTCCGTTCCGCGCTCTGAGGAAGTCCGCTTCAAGGACATGTGCACTGCCCGCGGCTTCGCCCACCTCCGGATCGGCGTCGTCGACGCTGCCGGCGGCAAGCTGGAGATCAACGGCGTGGACGAGCTCTCCTTGGACGCCCTCAGCGAAGCCCACGAGGCCACCCTGCCGAAGTACTTCGGCTAGGCTCACCCGGCCCACCCTTCGTTTGCTCCTCACCGGCGCCGGTGGGGAGCAAACGTGTTTAAGGCCTGCTCCAGACATCGCCGGTATGGTGGCAACGCTCGCTCACATATACCCGTCTTCCGGGCAACGCTCGCTCACGCATCTGAGCGTCCCCCCAAAACCCCCCATAGGTGAGCGAGCGTCCCGCCAAAACCCCCATAGGTGAGCGAGCGTCCCGCCAAAACCCCACATTAGTGAGCGAGCGTCCGCCGTTCCCCCCATAGGTGAGCGAGCGTCCGGGGTCCGGGTCAGTCTTCGCTGTGGAGGTCCCGGCGTCGGGCGCTCAGGAGCTCCAGTTCGGGGCGCGCGGCAACGAAGCGTTCGACGGCGTCGAGCACCTCCACGAGATGCGCCCGGTCTGCTGCCACCGCGCCTGCGCCGATGAGGGCACGGCGATGCTGGTCCAAGTGTCCGGTCTCGGCGGCAGAGACTTCGAATCGCCGTTTCAACTCGGCGATCAGCGGGCGCACGAGGGAGCGTTTCTCCTTCAGGCTGTGCACCTCGCCCAGGAGGATGTCGAACTCGATCCACGCGATCCACATGCGCCCATCGTATCCAGTAGCCGGGCGCCCTCCCGCTTGGGAGCCCACGATGGCAAGATGAGGACAGACCAAAGGAGCTCCATGGGCGCGGACGATCATATGAACAAGGCCGGCAATGCAGTATCCCGGGGCGCCGGTTCGGTGGGAGATGCCGTCGACGACGCCAAGGATTCACGGACCGTCAGAGTCGTGGCGCGGGCCGGCTTTGTCGCCTTAGGGCTAATACACCTTCTGATCGGGACCATCGCCCTGGGGATCGCGCTGGGCGCATCCGGCCAAGCCGACCAAAGCGGAGCGGTCGGCCAGATGGCCGCTACGCCCGGCGGCGTCGTTCTTTTGTGGGCGGGACTTGTGGCCTGCGGGGCCCTCGCGCTCTACATGGCGAGCGACGCCGTGATGGGGTGGAGCGGGCGCGACAGCTCCAAGCGCTGGATGAATCGGCTCAAGGCGGCCGGGCAGGCGATCGTCTTCGCTGTGGCCGCCGTGACTTTCGGCAGTTTTGCGCTCAGCCGTCCAAGCAGCAGCAGCGAGAAATCCCGTTCGACCAGCGCAGACCTCATGTCCAGCACTCCCGGCACCGTCCTCCTGCTGATCATCGGGGTGGCGCTGCTGGCAGCCGCCGGCACATACGTCTTCATGGGGATCACACGCAAGTACGAAAAGAACCTGAGGGGGAAACCGTCCGGGGCCTTGGGAGATGCGTTTACGATACTGGGCGTGGTGGGCTATTGCGCGAAGGGGGTGGCGCTCGGCGCCGTCGGCTTGCTCATCCTGATCGCCACAGCGGCGCACGACCCCTCCCAACAAGGCGGCCTCGACTCGGCACTCAAAGCCTTCCTGAAACAACCCTTTGGCGGATGGGTTCTGGGGTTCGTCAGCCTCGGACTCATGGCCTACGGTATCTATTCCTTGTTCCGTTCCCGTTACCAGCGGCTCTGACGCGGGCCGCGCCGGTTGGCACGGCGCAGCCGCCAGAAACGCCCGACGGCGGCCCGCACCAAAAGTGGGAACCGCCGTCGGGCGCTTATTTAGCTTGGCCGTGCTACTTGGACGTGCCTTGCGACACCGAACCCTGCAGCTGACGCTGGAAGATGACGTAGACGATCAGCACCGGAACCACCGTGACGGTGACTGCTGCGAACAGGGCGCCGAAGTCCACCGCATAACCCATTTGGCCCGCAAACGCGGCCAGTCCTTGGGATAGCACGCGTGGCCCTGCCGCGTTGATGGCCACCGGAATCAGGAACTGGTTCCACAGGCCCAGGAAGTTGAAAATGGCAACGGAAGCGAGTCCCGGCTTGGCCATCGGCAACATGACCTGGAAGAACGTCCGCCACTCCCCTGCTCCGTCCAACGCAGCCGCCTCCGTGATTTCGTGGGGTAACGACTTGAAGAAGGAGAACAGGAAGAAGACGGTGAACGGCAGCGCGAAGCCGACGTACACCAGGATGAGGCCCGGCAAAGTGTTCAACAGGCCGATGTTCCGCATGATGAAGAACAGAGGAACCATGGCCAGGAAGATCGGGAAGGTCAGGCCGGCCAGCATCAGGTAGTAGATGGCTTTGCTGCCCGGGAAGGTGTAACGCGCAAGGACGTACGCACACATGGCACCGAGGACCATGACGATCACCAACGCCGAACCCACCACGACCACCGAGTTCAGGAAGTAGCTTCCGATTCCGGCTTCGCTCCAGGCCCGGATGTAGTTATCGAAGCGCCACTGCGAGGGCAAGGCGAACGGCGAGGCGAAGATCTCGCTGGACGTCTTGAAGGAGGACATGAAGGTCCACAGCAAGGGCAGGATCACAATGAGGGACCAGATGGTCAGGGCGGTGTGCGAAACGGCGCCAACCACCTTGTCACCGGTGGTCATGGCCGGATTACGGGGGCTGAAGTGAAGCGATTTCATTTCCTGGCTGGCTATTTTGGAAGTCATCAGAGGGACACATCCTTGTCGCCACCAGTGAGCCTGTTGACCAGGAACACGAGGCCAGAGAAAATCAGGGTGGCTACGGCCAGCACAACGCCCATGGCGCTGGCCAGGCCGAACTGGCCCTTGGTGAAAGCGGTGAAAAAGAGCTGCTGGGACATCACCAGGGTGGAGTTGTCCGGGCCGCCGCCGGAGTTCAGGGCGGCCATGTAGACGAATGCATCCAGCGCTAGGATGCCCATGTAGATGTAGGCCGTCTGGATGTTGTCCCGGATCAGCGGGATGGTGATGGACACGGCAGTGCGGAAGCGTCCCGCGCCGTCGATCCGCGCCGCCTCAAACAATTCGGCGGGGATACCCTTGATGCCCGCTACGAACAGCACCATGTAGAAGCCGATGAAGCCCCACACGATCACGAACATCGTGGCGATCATGGCCGTGTTCTTGTCCCCAAGCCAGGCGTAGGACTTGAATTGGTCCATGCCCAGGGAGGTGAGGATGCCGTTCAGCAGACCTCCGGACGGATCGTAGATCTGGCCCCACATGATGCCGATGGCGATCGCCGGAATCGTGTAGGGGAAGAACGAGACAACCCGGTAGAAGCTGGAGTTGCGCAGGCCCTTGATCTGGCCCTTGCTGCTGCCGCCCACGGTCACCAAGGTTGCCAGCACCAGGCTGAGGATGATGGTGATGATGGGCAGGAAGATGACCAGCAGGATGTTGTTCCCCATGGCCTTCATGAAAATGTCGTCCGTGAAGAGCTTCTGGTAGTTCTGGAAACCCGTGAAATTCATGTTGGGCGAGAAACCGCTCCAGTCCGTCATGGAGTAGTAGAACGCCTGCGCAAACGGAGAGATCACAAACAGGATGTAGATGGCCAAGGGTACGCCAAGGAAGACAACAAAGAAGCTGATCTTGTCGAATGTCAGGGGCTTGCGCCGCCTCTTGTAGACGGGTGGTGCGGCGTCCGGAACGACGACGGCGGACGCACCGTCGCCGACCCGGAGTGTTTTTGCTTTCACTGAAGTCACTTCACTTCAATCTTCGTGACCGAGCTGTCGTTGCGGACCTTATCTGTGATCTTCTGCAGGTCCGACGTCAGCGTGGCGACGTCGGACTTTCCATCGAGGAACGTGTTCCATACAACCAACTGGTCCTTGTTCATCCCGTAAAGGTCAACAAAGTTCCACGTGAAGATATTCGACCCAGCATCGCTGAGCAGCTTGGTCTGGGAAACCAGGGCGGTGGAACCGAAGCCATCGGCGGGAACGGTGTCCTTGACGATGGTGGGGGCCAGCTTGGTCTTGGCAAAGTTGGTGGCGGCATCCTTGGACAGCATGACACGCAGCAATTCCTTGCCGCCAGCAACGTTTTTGCCCTGGGACGGAACAACGAAGGGCTCGCCGGAAGCGCTATGCATTGCCTCGTAGGGAAGTTTGGATCCCGAGGTCACGGTAGGAACAGGAACGCCGGTCATCTTGAACCCGGACTTGGTCTGGTCCTTCATCTCGTTTTCTATCCACGAGCCGGACGGGTAGAACACGGCTTCCTGGGCGTTGCTCCACTGCGCCTGCGCTGCGGTGAACTGCGTACCTGAGCCACCTGGCTTGAAGTGGCCCGCCTTGACGATCTTGCCCAAGGCCGTGAAGACGCTCTGGATGGCCGGGTGGGACCAGGCGTCCGCCTTCAGGTTTTCGAGGCCAAGGCGAACGTCGTTGCCGCCTTCCTTGATGGCGGAAGCGATCGCCATTTCCTGGTAGTAGGTGGCTGCTTCCTTGCCCCAGACGAACAGGTACTTGCCTTTGGCCTTGGCCTGTTCGCCGAGTGCGTACATCTCATCCCAGGTTTTCGGCACGGTCCAACCGTTGTCCTTCAGGAATGAATCCGAGTACCACATGGCGTAAACGGTCAGCACGTAGTTCAGGGCCGCCAGCTTGCCATTGAAAGTACCCGGGGCGAGCACTCCAGCGTAGAGGGTGTCCTTGATGACCTTGCCCTCAAGGTTCTTGGCGTTGACCACGCTGGTAAGGTCTTCAAGCTGAGCCAGGATCGTGCTGAAGCCAATTGCCTTGGCACCGGAGTTGTCGATCAGGTCAGGCGGGTTGCCTCCGACGAATCGCGGCTGGAGTTCCTGCGCGATGTCCGTGGACGGGGAAATCTTGGCGGTGGAACCTGAATGTGCGCTTTCGAAGCCTTTGCCGGCGAAGTCAACGTAGTCGATTCCATACCCGCCCTTGAAGATCACGGCGTCAACGGTGGACTTGTCTGCCATGCCGAACGGATTGGTATCCGAAACGGTCCCCGTTGGACCAGTGGTTCCTCCGCCGCCACCCCCGGCGCAAGAGGCCATCGAACCGGCCAACGGCACAAGCACGGCTGCGGCCAGCGCGCCGCGAAGGAAACCGCGGCGTGCAAGGGACTGCTGCTGAACGTTCATCCTAAAACCCTCCAGAGACTCGTTGTACCGAACCCTGACGGCGTCTTGGCCGGCAGTCGATCGGTCCGGGCACCGCCGCTGCGACGCGCCCTTCGTGTGACATACTTCACCACGAGTGATTGAAAAGCAATATTTGAGGGCAGTTTCGATCAACTTTTGTCAAAATGTGATCTGACGATCCTGCCGCCCGAAGGGGTCATTTGGGTGTTTTAACCCCGTAATTCAGGGATTTTGCGCACTGAGCGATAGCCTCGCGCGCCCATTGCTGCTGTTGCTCGGTTCCCACCCGCGCGGCCCACTGCTCAGCGAGCTGGAATTCCACCATCGCCTCGGTGCGGCGACCGTCGTCGTACATCGCCCAACCGAGGTTGTTGTGCAGGGAAACCATCCACCGTTTGGTACGGGAATCGTCGACGGCGGAGGCATACTCAAGCGCGCTTCGCGTCCATGATTCCTGGTGGCCGGAGTCCGCGATGGCCAGCATGTGAAGTGCGTCCACGGCGAGGAAATCTTCGCCCAAGAGGTCGCCCATCTCGGCGGCCTGTTCGAAGAGCGGAACGGCCATGGCCGGGTGGCCGGCGGAGTTGAGCAGGCGGCCACGCTCCAGGAGGATCCGCACAGCAATGGTGGGCTCCTCTTCGGCGTCAATCCCGTCCAAGAGAGCGTCCGCTTCCTCGAAGCGGCCTTGCAGGCCGATCGCCCGGCCCAATTGGGTGGCGAGCTCGGCGCGCTCAAAGGCATCGTAGGCGGGATCCGCCATGGCTTCGCGGAAGCGGGCTTCCGACAAAGCGGGGTCCTCAAAATTCCACAGCTCATCGAGGGTCTTTTGTTCCAGCATCTGGCTCCTCCTGATTGCTTCGAGGCGATGGAAGGTGCGGTCCACTCACAATCTAGCCGAAGCCGCAGACAGGGTCCGCGTGTCAGTCCTTGGCGAGCCGGGCCCAGCCCAGCTGCTCCTGCTGCTTGCGGTTCAACGAGGAAACCACGAGGTCATAAGAATCCTCCACCATGTCCCGGACCATGGAGTCGGGGAGCGCGCCGTCCAAGCGCACGCCATTCCAGTGCGTCTTGTTCATGTGCCAGGCGCCGGTGATTTCCGGATGGGCCGAGCGAAGTTGCACAGCCAAGGCGGGATCGCATTTGAGGCTTACTGCCAAGTTCTGGTCGTCCATGGCAGATGCGGCGAACATCTTGCCTTCCTGCTTGGATCCGCCGGACACAGCGGACCGGACTTTGAAAACCGAGGTTTCCGGGCCGAACGGGAAGTCTTCATAGGTCCCGGGGAAGGCAAGGCAGATTTTGCGGAGGGTGGCAGCGTCCATATCGCGAGACTAGCGGAGTGCGACGACTAGCGGAGTGCGACGACTAGCGGACCGACCGCCTCACGCAACGTCCAGGAAGTCCTCGAGGAGCACCACTTCCAGTCCGGCAGCCACTTGCGCCGAGCGGAATGCCTCGAAGTCTGCCGCGAATTCGGGGCGGAAGTGCATCAGGACGATGTCGCCGGGTCGGAGGGAATTGCCGTACTGGTAGTCCATGCGCCCGGCATTGGCCTTGGCCTCCCACGTAACGATCGCCTTCAGGCCGGCGGCGGCAACGGCTTGGCGCATGGCGGTTGAGTACGCACCTCCGGGAGGCCTGAACAGTGTGGGCTTGCGGCCGTACTGCTGGAGGGCGAAATCCTGCATGCCTGCGATGTCGTCAAGCTGACGCTGATAGCCCCATTGCGTGGTCATGTTGACGTTGTGGCTGACCGTATGGTTTTCAACCAGACTCCCCTGCGCCATGAACGCCTTGAAGAATGCAGGGTTGTCGCGGACCGTGTTGCTCGTGAGGAACAGTGTGGCCGGGTAGCCGTTCTCCGCGAGGAGCCGGACGCTTTCCGGGGACTTGACCAGTCCGTCGTCGATCGTCAGGAACACCACGGGATGTTTGGTGGGGATTTTGGTAATCACGGGAGCCAGTCCGCCTTGGATAGGCGGCAGCGTGAAGTCGGGGACGAAAGGGTTCCGGAGCCGCCCGCGGCCGGCGGGGCTTGGTGTGGGATACATCGCGGCGCTTGCGGACGACGACGGCGAGGGGCCAGCAGCGCCGGGGGTCGCCGTCGGGCTTTCTGGAGACGGGTTTCCCGGGACCGCGCATGCCCCCAGCCCAGCCACGAGGGAAGCCCCGAGGAAACCGAGCGCGGTGCGTCGGCTGGTGGTGGAAGGGTGGTCGTCACACATGGAAATTCCCTGATCTCGAAAGGGTGATTGCCCCCAAAACATACCAGCGTCCGGTTAACGGAAGACGACGGCTAGATGCCGCTCCGCCAGCCCATCTGTGCCGGACAAGCGTTCATGACGACGTCCAGGCCCGCAGCTTTGGCCCGTTCCGCTGCGTCCTCGTCAATTACTCCGAGCTGGAGCCAAACGGCTTTCGCTCCCACGGCAATCGCTTCGTCCACTACGGCGCCGACGCGCGAGGAGTTCACAAAGCAGTCGACGACGTCGATGGGCTGCTTCTCGAAGGGCACGTCGGCAAGGAATTTGTAGCCGGTTTCACCGTGGACGTCTTCGCCTTTTTGGTTGATCGGAATGATCTCCATGCCCATCGTGTCGCGAACATAGAGAGCAACCTCGAACGCAGAGCGCCACTCATTCGTGCTGAGTCCCACGATTGCCCAGCGGCCCTTAGTCCGCATAAGCCGGTCAATGACTGCCGGATCGTTGACGTGTGTCATAGCTCCAGCCTACTAGCGGGACAGCAGTCCAAGGAGCCAACGCAGCGACGCCCCGGCAGGCTTCAGGGACACGTCGTCCTGGGCGTTCTCGACTGTTTGCTGAACCCCGTTCTGGAGGTCCTTCGTCGCCGGGGTGGATGGGATAGCAGTTTTGGGCTGCGGAAGGATTCCCTGCAAGTCGTCCTTAGGCTCCGTGTGGGCTGCCTTCGGCGCTTCGGATTGCTCGTCGCTTGGCCGGCCTGCAGGGGCTGGAACGGCCGCTGGCGCCACCGGCTCGTGCGGCGCCTCGCCGGGGCCGGCCGGAGCAGTGACCACGGGGTCCGTCGAAGGGCCTGCCACTGGGGGTACCGCCGACGGCAGGTCGGCGGGAGCAGGATGCGTCGCGACTTTCGGGGAGTCCTGGGCGGGGGCTGGAGGTACCAGCGACGGCGGAGCTGTGGTCCAAGCGGGCGCCCAGCCGGAGATCAGCGTCTGCATGAACTCCGGGGTTCCCTTGCTGAATCCGCCGCTCGCGGCCGCAACGCCACCAACACCTAGGCCCATGGCGGTCAGGACGGCGGCACCAATGACGACGGGGCGACGCTTGCGCAACTGACGCCGTTTGCCGAGCTCGTCGAACGGAAGAGGCTCACCCACTGCCGAGCCCGCCAGCATCGCGGCGAGTGCGGGCCCGGGGACCGGCGCCGGCATGGATGCGAAGGATTCCAGTGCTTTTAACGAGTCCGCGACTTCCGGGGCGTCCGTGAGGCCAGCCTCAAGCATGAGTTCGAGGATGACCGCGTCGCGGTCAATGTCCTTGCAATCCCAACGCATCATGGTGCCACGTATTCCTTTACTACCGAGTGCTCGCGGAGTGCATTCAACGCCCGGCGCTGCAGCTGCTTGACTGCGCCTTGGCTTTTCCCCATGATTTCGGCTGCTTGGTCCACTGTCAGACCGGCAACAATACGAAGCGTCAAGACTTCCCTCTGATCTTCCCGAAGGAGGTCCAGCAGCGCCATGACTTCGCCGGGCGCCACGCGGTCCATCGCTTCAGCTTCCGCCGAACTCGACTGGCGCGTGTCACGTTCAGGTTCAAACTCGTGGTGCTCTGGTGCCCTGCTTTGCCGACGATGGTCATCCACCATCCGGGCATGGGCCACCGAGAACACGAACGTTCGCAGACCGCTGACGCCGCCCGTGATCGTCTCGACGCGAGGCAGGACGGCAAGAAAAACGTCTTGTGCGACAGCTTCGGGATCCGAAACGCCTTTCGCCGTCAGGTAGCCGAGCACTTGGCCCGCAAAGGCCTGGTAGACGGCGCTGAACAGTTCAGCTTCCCGGCCGCGAAGGGCCAGCAATGCTGCATCGGTCAAGGCGTCGGTCACTGAAGCGTGGCTTTCGTTGGGGAGCGAATGTCCGGATCCATGCGAGATCCTCGGCGGCGCCCAAACGCGGCAGGGCCGGGCAACCTCACCTAGCTTAACCGCTGCTCCCGCTATGCCCAAGGACCAGCCTTCGGTTCCGGGGGCTTGCCTCTCCCGGACTTTTTGCACATCCACGAAACCCCTTCAGACATGAAAAGGGCCGAGCTGAAACATGATGGGGGACAAATTTCAGCTCGGCCTTTCAAAGAGGTAATCGTCTGGGCACCCCAAAGGGTTACGCGGATTCCAAAAGTTTTTTCCGAAGGCGTTTTCGAACCTGATCGAGGCCTAGGGAATACTAAGAGAATGTCCTCACTTCGCTCCCGCGCCGCTGCTTCGATCGCGTGCTTGTGCCTCGCGGGGACACTTTTCGGCTGCGGTCGGAGCGATCAAAACGCGCCCGGGCCGTACCCAGAGTCATCCCCGACGAGCACGAATGCTGGGATGCCCATCGACACAGGCCCCGAGGATGGCTCGCCAATTCTGCCCTGGACGCTGAACAGAATCGATGATGCGGAAAATCGGGTGTACTTAACGACCTCAAATTTCGAGTGCAGCGCTCCCAACCGGGCAAGAATCGCCGAGACCGCAGAGACCATCACGATCACCATCCTTGGCACACCCAACAAGGGTCCTTGCACCCAACAGCTGAACACCCTCATCACGTTTGTCCAGCTCAAGTCATCGATCGGAAACAGGAAGATACTGGGTTCCAAATAGCCGGAAACGACGACGGCGGGCCGCCCGTTAAGGGCGACCCGCCGTCGTCGTAATTAGATTTTGGTGACTAGTCCTCGATGAGGTCGTGCACCACGATCGTCTGGTCCCGGTCCGGGCCGACGCCGATCGCGGAGAAGCGCGTGCCGGAGAGCTTCTCGAGGGCCAGCACGTATCTGCGAGCGTTCTCGGGGAGGTCTTCGATCGTCTTGGCGCCGGTGATGTCCTCGGTCCAGCCGTCGAAGTACTCGAAGATCGGCACTGCGTGATGGAACTCGGTCTGGGTCATGGGCATTTCGTCGTGGCGAACGCCGTCGACGTCGTAGGCCACGCAGACCGGGATCTGCTCGATGCCTGTCAGAACGTCCAGCTTGGTGACGAAGTAGTCCGTGAAGCCGTTGACGCGGGATGCGTGGCGGGCAAGGACGGCGTCGTACCAACCGCAGCGGCGCGGGCGGCCGGTGTTGACGCCGAACTCGCCACCTTTCTTCTGCAGGTACATGCCCATCTCGTCGAAGAGTTCCGTGGGGAACGGACCGGCGCCTACACGCGTGGTGTAGGCCTTGATGATGCCGATGGAACGCGAGATCCGGGTGGGTCCGATGCCCGAGCCAACAGACGCGCCGCCAGCGGTCGGGTTCGAAGAGGTCACGAACGGGTAGGTGCCGTGGTCGACGTCCAGGAACGTGGCCTGGCCGCCTTCCATGAGGACCACCTTGCCCTCGTCGAGAGCGTTGTTGAGGACCAGGGTGCTGTCTATGACCAGCGGCCGAAGGCGCTCTGCGTAGGACAGGAAATACTCCACGATCTCGTCCACCACCACGTTGCGGCGGTTGTAGACCTTGACCAGGAGCTCGTTCTTCTGACGCAGCGAACCTTCCACCTTCTGGCGGAGGATCGACTCGTCGAAGACATCCTGGACGCGGATACCCAAGCGGGCCACCTTGTCCATGTAGGCCGGCCCAATGCCCCGACCTGTGGTGCCGATAGCGCGGCTGCCGAGGAAGCGCTCCGTGACCTTGTCCAACACCTGGTGGTACGGCGCTACGAGGTGGGCATTGGCCGAGACGCGCAAACGGGATGTGTCGGCGCCGCGGGCTTCCAGGCCATCGATCTCCTGGAACAGCGCTTCAAGGTTCACCACGCAGCCGTTGCCGATGATCGGAATCGCGTTCGGGCTCAGAATACCGGCAGGAAGGAGTTTGAGCTCATACTTCTCACCGCCCACCACAACGGTGTGCCCGGCGTTGTTACCGCCGTTGGGCTTGACCACGTAGTCAACGCGGCCACCGAGCAGGTCGGTTGCTTTGCCTTTGCCTTCGTCGCCCCATTGGGCTCCGACGATCACGATAGCTGGCATGGGATCCTCCCCCATTCTTTCGGGCCGGTCCTGGCGGGATCACCAAGGCTCAGCGCCGTACATGAGAACGCCCCGAATCTTTCGGCCCTGCCCGCAGACTTTCGCAAAAGTTCACCGGCGGGATCAGCAAGAGTTCCGGGGCTCTTACCAGCCAAGTTTAGCCGATGCGGCTCTTGGACCTGTTGTCACACGGTCGGAGGACGACATGAAAACAGGCACGGCGCCCTCGAAGTTCCCTGTGAGCAGAATGTGAACTCTTCCCAAACAGTCCGCATTGAGCCCCCAAAACGGCCGCCACGCCCCAGGCGAGCGGCTACATTCTTTGTGAATCCTTACCCCACCTTTCCGTGAATCCGAAGGGAAATCCATGAATTTTCGCAACAAGCGTCTCCTGTCAACGGCAGGAGTGAGCGCACTCGCGGCATCCACGATCGCTGCCGGTATGATCGGGTTCGGCATGACGCCCGCCTCGGCCAATAGCGACCACAAAGAAACCGCGACGCCCATCAAGCACGTCGTCGTAATTTTCGGCGAGAACGTCTCCTTCGACCACTACTTCGCGACCTATCCGCAGGCAGCCAACACTGCAGGCGAAACCCAGCAAGGCAGTGGCGCAGCGGCTCCCGCGTTCACGGCAGCGAAGAACACGCCGAAGAACATCGCCACCCTCGCCCACGACAATCTGTTGGCGCCTAACAATCCCAACTCGGTCCAGCCTCAGCGCCTGACTCCGGGCCAGGCAATCACGTGCGACCAGGACCACGAATACACAGCGGAACAGAAGGCCTACAACGGTGGCCTGATGAACAAGTTCGTCGAGAACACCAGCATGGATACTTGTTCGGGTGGCCAGTTCGGGCGTCCCGGGCTGACCATGGACTACTACGACGGCAACACCGTGACCGGGATCTGGAACTACGCCCAGAACTTCGCCATGAGCGACTCACACTTCAGCACCGTGTTCGGCCCGTCCAGCCCGGGCGCGCTCAACCTTGTGTCCGGCCAGACCCACGGCGTCACGGAATTCACTGCCGCCGGGCAGCCGGTCAAACCTGCAAGCAGCGACTACACGGTCAAGTTCCCTGACGCCAACGGCGTCGGAACCATGACGGAAGACCCGGATCCGGTCTACGACGACTGCTCCAACAAGAGCCACGCGAGCAAGAACAACCTTGCGGGCATGCAGGGCAAGAACGTCGGCGACCTGCTCAACGACAAGGGCGTCAGCTGGGGCTGGTTCCAGGGCGGCTTTGCCCCGACGTCGCCGGCCACGGACACGACCCCGGCTGCGTGCATGACCACCCACACCAACATCGCGGGTGCCACGGTGACTGACTACAACCCGCACCACCAGCCGTTCCAGTACTACAAGTCAACGTCCAACCCGCACCACCTTGCTCCGGCCAGCCTGGACGAGATCGGACACAACGGCCAGGCCAACCACCAGTACGACACCACGGACTTCGCCAAGGTGGTCAACTCTGACAACATGCCTGCTGTCTCCTTCCTGAAGGCTGGAAACTATCAGGACGGCCACGCCGGGTACTCCGATCCCTTGGACGAGCAGAAGTTCATCACGCAGCAAGTGAACGCCATCCAGAACTCGAAGAACTGGGAAAACACTGCCATCGTCCTCGCCTACGATGACTCTGACGGCTGGTACGACCACGTCGCGGCCGGTGTGAAGAACTCCTCCAACACCACCGACGACGCCGCGTGGTGCCTCAACGCCTACAACAAGGGTGTGCCGATGGCCGGAGGCTATGCCGACCGTTGCGGCCCCGGCCCCCGCCAGCCGCTTGTCGTGATCTCCCCCTTCGCCAAGAAGAACTTCGTGGACCACACCCAGACGGACCAGTCATCCATCCTTCGCTTCATCGAGGACAACTGGCACACCGGCCAGATCGGTGACTCCTCGGCAGACGCCAAGGCCGGCTCCATCAACGCGATGTTCAACTTTGACAACGGGCGGGACGTGAAGCTCATCCTCAACGAATCGAACGGCACCGTGGTTTCCAGGACCAAGGAAAGCGACGACCAAAACGAGAACAAGCAGTAGCAGGCCCTTCCGAAACGGCACCGTCCCGAATCCATCGGGACGGTGCCGTTTTCCGTTAATGCAGGGCCGCTTCATGCCAAATCCGGCTCCCGCCATCGAGAGACCTAACACAGAAGTCCCGATTCACCCCACAGCTCACCGCCGTTCCGGTAGAGTTAACCAGCCCCCAACACTGCACCCAATCTGACCGGTCGCGGCAAACCGCTCCCGGCCGGATAAGTGCGCCTCGCTACACGTAGGAGACCAAAGCCCATATGCAAGACCTGGCGACTGAAACACTCGAAGAGCAGCTCTGGAACCGACGTTTCGAACCCCACATCGCCGAGGTCACGGGGCTTTGCGATTCCCTCAAAGAACAGAAGCCGGGCAGCGAAGTCCTCTACGTGGACCCCATCCACAGCGTTGACGAGTGCCGCATCATCAGCCTTTTCTCCAACACCCGCACCACAGAGGGCTCCGGCTTCATCGTCCCGGGTGACGCGGACGCCGCGACCCGCATGGTGGGCATGCAGTGGCAGTTGGGCCTGCGTCCGGAACTCATGATGCCGTGGAACGTTTATCCGTGGATCGAGCCCGACGGCGAGCCGGGCAAGCTGACTCCCGCCAACATCACCGAAGGCCTCAAGCCGCTCCTGCGTCTCCTGGCGATCGTGCCGCGCACCTCCGTGCTGGTAGCCCACGGCAACGAAGCCCATCGTTTGGCAGACCAGCTCATGAAGGCCGCACCGCAGAGCATCCACCGGAGGGGCTTCAAGACATTCAAGGTCCGCTCGCTCGGTGGACGCTCCTTCGCCGGCTCCCCCACGCGCCAGCAGGAGTACCTGGACCTCATCCATGGCGCCTACGCCGAGGCCATGGCCCGGACCGGCCTCACCCCGGTCTCCTAAGAGCCGCCCGACCCAACTGCCTCGCATTTGTTGCCGTTTTGACGGCTCATAACGGCATTAACTGCGAGTCAGTTGGGTGGGGAAAGCGCGACGGCGGCCACCCACCTTTCGGTGGGCGGCCGCCGTCGTCGTCTTCTCGGCAGTCCTAGCCTTCGATCGCTGCCTTCGCGGCGGGATCGGAGTCGTTCAGGAACTTCTCGATCCGCTCCGGTTCCTCGGCTTCGCCGATGGCAGCGGATGCCCGGCCGAGGGAGTACAGAGCGCGCAGGAATCCCCTGTTGGGCTCGTGTTCCCACGGGATGGGCCCGACGCCGCGCCAACCGTTCCGACGCAGCGAATCCAGTCCACGGTGGTAACCCACGCGGGAATACGCGTAGGAATCGATGGTCCGGCCGTCAGCCCAAGCTTCCTCCGCCAGGATCGCCCACAGCAACGAAGACGTGGGGTACTTGGGGACGAGGTCCAGTGCTTCCTGCCCCAGGGCAAGGTGCTGGTAGATCTCGGTCTCTGCAGGGAGGAGCGTCGGCTCCGGGCCCATCAGGTTCTTGCGGAATTCGTCGGACATTAGAAGGTCTTGCCTACCGAACCGAGCTGCTTTGCGGCTTCTACGATGCGGGCAGCCATGCCGGCTTCGGCGGAGGCTCCCCAGACGCGCGGGTCGTACGTCTTCTTGTTGCCCATTTCGCCGTCGACCTTCAGGACGCCGTCGTAGTTCGAGAACATGTGTCCGGCAACCGGGCGGGTGAACGCGTACTGGGTGTCGGTGTCGATGTTCATCTTGATGACACCGTAGGAAACGGCATCCGCGATTTCCTGCTCGGTGGAGCCGGAGCCGCCGTGGAAGACGAGGTCGAACGGGTTGGTCTTGCCGATCTTGGCACCGACCTCGGCCTGGATCTGCTTGAGCAGTTCGGGGCGGAGCTTGACGTTGCCCGGCTTGTACACGCCGTGGACGTTGCCGAAGGTCAGGGCAGTCAGGTAGCGGCCGTTCTCGCCGGCGCCGAGTGCCTCGATGGTCGCGAGGGCGTCTTCGGTGGTGGTGTACAGCTTCTCGTTGATCTCGTTCTCGACGCCGTCTTCCTCGCCGCCGACCGTGCCGATTTCAACCTCGAGGATGATCTTGGCCGCAGCTGCGCGTCCCAGGAGTTCGCGGCCGATCCGCAGGTTCTCGGACAGGGTCTCGTGCGAGCCGTCCCACATGTGCGAGTTGAAGATCGGGTCCTTGCCGGCCTTGACGGCTTCCTCGGAAGCAGCCAGCAGCGGGAGAACGAAATCAGCCAGCTTGTCCTGGGGGCAGTGGTCCGTGTGAAGGGCGATGTTCACGTTGTAGTTCTTGGCGACCTCGCGGGCGAAAGCCGCGAAGCCCAGGGATCCGGCAACCATGTCCTTGACGGAGGCGCCGGACCAGTAAGCCGCGCCACCGGTGGAGACCTGGATGATGCCGTCCGACTCGGCCTCGGCAAAGCCGCGGATGGCGGCGTTCAGGGTCTGCGACGAGGTGACGTTCACTGCCGGGAACGCGTATCCACCGGCCTTCGCGCGGTCGATCATCTCGGAGTAAATCTCTGGGGTTGCGATGGGCATGCTGACTCCTATGCTGATTTTCGTCTGTGGGTTTTGTTGACCCTGGAGTAGACCTATACGGCTAGGCACCATCCTAGCGACTGAAGAATCCGGCACCGTGTTTCCGGTCACGGAGACGGGTAACACTTGCGGATCTTTTGTCCCGGGGGTCCTGCTAGTAGCCGGGGGCCTCCAAGGAGAGGGGGCCTGCTCAGGAGACCCGCTGGCCGAAGTTGTGCCGGCGGATCCACGCGTGCATCGCGATGGCCGCGGCCGACGCCGCGTTCATGGAGCGCGTGGAGCCGTACTGCTCGATCGACAAAGTGGCGACGGCGGCGTCGTGCACCTCGGGAGTCAGGCCGGGGCCCTCCTGTCCGAATACGAGCACGCAGTTGCGCGGAAGTTCGTAGGTTTCGAGCGGCACGGAATCGGGGAAGATGTCGATGCCGATGATGGCCAAGCCTTCCCCCTGGGCCCACTCCACGAAATCCTCCACGGTGGGGTGGTGACGGACGTGCTGGTAACGGTCGGTGACCATGGCCCCGCGACGGTTCCACCGGCGTCGTCCGATGATGTGGACCTCCTTGGCGAGGAAGGCATTGGCGGTGCGAACCACAGTGCCGATGTTGAGGTCATGCTGCCAGTTCTCAATGGCAATGTGGAAATCGTGCCTATGGGCGTCCAGGTCAGCGACAATCGCTTCGTGCTTCCAGTAGCGGTACTTGTCCACGACGTTGCGGCGATCGCCGTCGGCCAGGAGGTCCGGGTCCCACTGCTCACCTTCCGGCCAGTCGCCTTCCCAGGGCCCGACGCCGACCTCCGGTTTCGCTTCGGACTCCCCCTCGGTAGAGGAGAGGATGGACGGGACAGCAGCGGAGTCGGTAGGGGCAGGGTTCTGGGGCCGGTCAGTCACTCTTCAACCCTAGCCCGGGCGGTGCCGACCGCGGTGCCGAAACCCGGTGCCGTAACGCAGGACACCCGGGTGTCTCGGAGACCGAAAGATGAAAGACTTGGGACGAGAAACAGCCAATACGCGGAGGAAAAGCATGGAGAACGCAACCGAAGCCCCGAAAAGCTCAGCCATTTACCGCAACGGCCACGAAATCGAATGCTGGCTCACCGATATGGACGGCGTCCTGGTCCACGAAAACCAAGCGGTTCCCGGAGCGGCTGAACTGATCCAGCGCTGGGTGGACACGTCCAAGCGATTCCTCGTCCTCACCAACAACTCGATCTTCACCCCGCGGGACTTGGCGGCCCGGCTGAGCTCCTCCGGCCTCGAAATCCCGGAAGAGAACATCTGGACATCGGCCCTGGCCACGGCACAGTTCCTCAAGGACCAGGTGCAGGGCTCGGACTCCGGGAACCGCGCCTACACCATCGGTGAGGCAGGGCTCACGACGGCGTTGCACGAGGCCGGCTTCATCCTCACCGACCAGAACCCGGACTTCGTGGTGCTTGGCGAGACCCGTACCTACTCCTTCGAAGCGATCACCATGGCCATCCGGCTGATCCTCGCAGGGGCGCGCTTCATCGCCACCAATCCGGATGCCACCGGCCCCTCGAAGGACGGACCGATGCCCGCCACGGGCGCCATCGCCGCGCTCATCTCCAAGGCGACCGGCCGCGAGCCCTACATTGTGGGCAAGCCGAACCCCATGATGTTCCGTTCCGCGATGAACCAGATCGACGCCCACTCCGAGACCACGGCAATGATCGGTGACCGCATGGATACCGACATCATCGCGGGCATGGAAGCCGGGCTGCACACCGTCCTGGTGCTCAGCGGCATCACCCAACGCGAGGACATCGCGGCCTTCCCGTTCCGGCCAAACCAGGTCCTGAACTCGGTAGCGGACCTCAAGAACCAAATCTAGGAAAAAGGGGCAGGTGCCATGGCTGTGCTGAACCTCCGGTCCCTGGCCGGTGGCCGCATCCTGAGGGGCAGCCAGCCGTTTGGCATGGATACCGCTGCGACGGCCGCCTTTCTGGAACTTCATGGCATCCAGGCGGTTGTGGACCTCCGGAGCGAGTACGAGCGCGCCATCGTGCCCTGGCAACTGGCCAACGGTGAGGTGGAGCTCGTGGAGAACCCCCTCGATCCGCGTACCGCTTCGGCGGGGCTCCAGTCGATCCACACGGCCGAAGATCTTGGCGAGCTGTACCTTGGCTGGGTTCGAGCCCGCCCGGATTGGGTGGCCGAATCGTTGCGTCCCGCGGCCCAAGGCAAACGCACGCTCATCCACTGCTCGCTCGGCAAGGACCGCACCGGCGTCGTATCCGCTCTGGCGCTCCTCGCGACGGGCGCTGACCGCGCCGCTGTCGTGGCGGACTACGCCGCAAGCACCGCTGCCCTCCCCACGATGCTGGAAACCATGTCGGCAGCCTGGCGGCTGGCTGTCCCTGAGGTTCCGGAGGAAGCATTCAGTCCCTCACTCATGCTGCTGCAATCCCCCGACGCTGCGATGGAATACTTCCTCGACCGTTTCGGGCACGAGCTCGGCAGCGCGGCGGACTACTTGCGAGACGCCGGCCTCAGTGGTTCCGAGCTGGATGGACTGCGGCACGCCTAGGCAGGGCCCACGCCGCCAGGGTTCCCTGGCCGAGCGAAGCGAGGTTAGGGGGGCGGCGGGGATCGGTCAGTAGAACACCACCCGCGAGCCGGAGCGGGGCAGCGGGAAGAGCTCGTTCTCCAGGTCCTCGATGATCGGATTGTAGATAAAGGGATTCCACTGCGGGCTCGCGTGGGCGGGTCGGGCACCGTCGGTCCTGCGGCCCGTGGATGCGATGTTGAGGGGGAAGGCCTTGGCCCACGCGGCCCGGGCCGTTCCGTAGTTCACCGTGTCATCGTTCGGGTTTCCGATGAAGGCCATGCGGGTATCTCCCAGCCCGTCGACAAACCTTGTGCCGTCAAAGTGGTAGATGTAGTCCGATTCGCTCTGGATCAGGACGCTCGACGGCGCGATCGGCGAGAGCTGCTCCACGGTCTGGTTCCAGATCTGCCCCCATGTGCGTTCGTTCTTGTTCACCACGCGCTCACCCAGCTCGTAGCCGCCGCGGAGGACCGACGGAACCTGGAAGCCACTCTCGTACAAGAACACCACGCCGTCGAACCAGCTTTGGTCGAGGATGTCGTACTTGCTGAACGGCGAAGAATCCAACAGGATCAGCTTGACGGCGACGTTCCGTTCACGCAGGCGTACGGCCACTTCAGTGGCCAACATCCCGCCGAAACTGTGGCCGTAGAAATAAAGGGTGTTCAGCTTCCGCTCATTGACGTATGCGAGCACAGCGTCCACCACCTCGGCGACCTCCAAGCCCAGATTGGAGTATCCGACGGCGGCCATCTGGCCGCGCTGCCGGAGCGAACCACGGAGCGAGTTGAGGATCCATTGGGCCTCTTCCCAACTGGTCTTGTACCCAGGGAAGAGAATCCAACTCGAGTTGGGGTAGTACGACCCTGCGAAATCATCCCCCACCGGGAGGATCTTGGTGGCGCGACGTTCTGCCTGGACCTGGCGGGTGAACAGCATGTCGGCCGCGAGGGCCGTGGAAGCACCCGCTCCGATCAGGAAGGAGCGGCGTGAAAGACTCTTCAGCTCGGCGGCTTGCCGAAGTACCCGGGCGAGAGAGCCCGGGTCCTGCCAGCGCTGCTGCTTCCGGGGAAATTTCCCGGCCTGAAGGTTCACGCAGCCAGCTTAGGCGCTTCGGCCGACGGGCACACGATCCCCGTCAAACCCGCCCAGGCTTGGGCGAGTTAGTTGAGTCCCAGCTCGTCTTTGCCGAAGGCGAAGAGGTACGGCACGCCGGTTTCGGCCTCGATCTTTTCCTTGGCGCCAGTGTTGCGGTCAACGATGACGGCCACGGCCACCACGTTGCCGCCGGCTTTGCGGACGCCTTCGACGGCGGTCAGCGCCGAGCCGCCGGTGGTGGAGGTGTCCTCGAGAACCACGACGTTGCGGCCCTCCACCGAGGGACCTTCCACCTGGCGGCCCATGCCGTAGGACTTCTGTGCCTTTCGGACCACGAAGGCGTCGACGGCACGGCCGGCGTCGGCAGCGGCGTGCATGACGGCGGTTCCGACCGGGTCCGCGCCCATGGTCAGGCCGCCGGCGCACTCAACGGCGATTCCGGCGTCGTCGATCATGGAGAGCATGACCTGGCCAACCAGCTTCGAAGCCTCGTGGTGGAGGGTGATGCGCCTCAGGTCGATGTAGTAGTCGGCCTCGGCACCGCTGGAAAGGATCACCTTGCCGCGGACGACCGCCAGTTCTTTTATCAATTCAAGGAGGCGGGCACGGGCAGCGGCAGTGTCAACGGCGGGAGTCATGGTGCCTATTCTACGTAAAGCGATTAGGGGCGAGCGCACCGCCCTGCGACACAATGAATCCCTGGCGACAGAGAGGGAATCCGGGTGTCGTGACGCTCTTTGGGTGACGCCGTGGAAATTCCGCGTCGCCAGCGCTTGCGACGACCGCGCCGCCTATACGTCACTCGCCGTAACCTTTGAAATATCTGCGCGGGGGACGGTGTTCGCGCACATATGACAACAATCGGAATCATCGGTGCAGGACACATTGGCAGCCAAGTCGCTCGCAAAGCAGTTGAGCTTGGCTATGACGTAGTGATCAGCAACTCGCGGGGCCCGGAAACGCTCGCGGAACTGGTGGCGGAGCTCGGCACACATTCCCGGGCCGCAACACCGGCCGAGGCGGCGGCGACGTGCGATTTCGGCGTCGTGACCGTTCCCCTGAGGAGCTACCAGGACATTCCCGTGGAGCCGCTCGCCGGCAAGATTGTGATCGACACGAACAACTACTACTGGGAGCGGGACGGCCGCATCCCGGAGCTGGACAAGGGTGAAGCCACCACGTCGGGCCTGCTGCAGAAGCACCTGCCCACGTCCAAGGTGGCCAAGGGTTTCAACCACATCATGGCGAAGGAGATCGGCACCGACGGCACCCCGGCGCGAACAGAAAACCGCCGCGCACTGGCCACCGCCAGCGACTACCCCGAGGCCGCCGAACTCGTGGAGAACCTCTACGACGAGTTCGGCTTCGACACCGTCAACATCGGACCGCTCGACGAGAGCTGGCGCGTGGAGCGTGACCGCCCGGCCTACGTGGTTCGGCAGAACGCCGCCGAACTCAAGGACAACTTGGCGAAGGCAACGCGCACCATCTGAGGACCTCCAAACAACACAGCAGCCGCTTGCCTCGGAAAGGCAAGCGGCTGCTGTTTTTAAGCGTCGAAGACAGCGGATTCGTCAGGATGCCGGAGCTGAAGCGGCGACGTCGAACCCCGCCAACGCGGCTGCCTTGCGGACGTACGCCAGGTTCGACGCCGTCCGTTCCTCCAGCGGGAGCTCGGTGGAAAAGTCCTCCAGCGTGACCCAGGAGTCGTAGCCGACTTCTGCGAGCGCGCGGAAGTAGGCGAGGACGCTTGCTTGGCCTTCGGCCAAGGGAGCCCATTCGTTGACCCACACAGCCGCACCCGATTCGTCCTTCGAATCGATGCGTACCCAGCGGGCGTTCTTCACATGGACATGCGCCAAATAGGGGCCCAGGAGCTGGAGGGCGGGCAACGGTGATTCCCAGCCCTCGATCAGCAGATTGCCGAGGTCATGGATAACGCCGACATGCTGCGGATCCAGCCCTTCCAGCAATCGACGAGCCGACGAGGCCGACGCCGTCACGGTTCCATGGTGCAGTTCCACGAGGGCTTTGACGCCGTGGTGTGCTGCGCGGGAAGCAACCCACTCGTAGTGTTCCCGGGTGGCGGCAAAGAGTTCCGGGTAGGGCAGGCCAGTCGGTTCCTGTCCGCCAATGTTCGAGTTGCCCAGCGGCAGCACGTTCACGCGGACCTGTTTGGCACCCAAGGCTGCGGTCGCCGCGAGGACGCGATCGACGTCGTCGTGGTTGTCGCAGCGGGCGTAGCCGCCGAGGCCGGAGAATTCCAGCCCTGCGTCAGCGGTGAGCCGGGCAATCTCCGGGATCGAATCTTCCAGGCCCGTCATGGGCCAGGTGGCCCGGTTCCCTGCCCAGAAGCCCGGTTCTGCTGCCTCTGCCTGATCCGTGACGCGCCATTCGATGCCGTCCCATCCTTGGGCGGCAAGCTTGGTGGCGGCTTCCTGCGGTGACCATTCGGGTGTGGATGCTGTGAAAACGGAGAACTTCATGCCGATACCTCTTCGCGATTGGTCCCGGGGTGGGCAGGGGCCCCGCCGGTGCGGACCTCCACGTCGTTGTACTTGCCTGCTATGACGTCGGCGATCTGGACGGGCTGCCCCAGCGTTGCCGAGACATACAGGGCACGCACCGTGGCCAAGGCGGTCACTGCGTCCCGGACGGTAACGCCCGCGGGGCGTCCTTCCCGGATCGCCGCGATGATGTCGCGGTACTGCCGGACATGTCCGGCCGGGTACACCGTGGGATCCAGTGCTTCGACCGTGTCGTCCGGGTATTTTGCGAGCTCGACGGCGGCCTGGTTCCCGCCGCCGAGGATGCCCATGGCACTGCTTTCCGAAGGATCGGCGGCGTCGGACGCGTGGAAGTACGCGAGGCCGTCGTTGTCGATCACTGCGGAACCCTTGCTGCCCATCACCTGGAGGCGGACGGTCAGGCCGGGGTACGCCGCCGTCGTCGCGTGCAACACGGCAAGGGCACCGGACTCGAAGGTAACAGAAGCTACGGCCGTGTCCTCCACCTCAACGCCTTCGTGGGCGAGAAGCGCCGTTTTGGCGCTGATCTCAAGGGGCCGACCGAGGAACCACAAAAGCAGATCAACGGTGTGTACGCCCTGGTTCATGATGGCGCCACCGCCGTCCATGGCCCAGGTTCCACGCCACGCGCCCGAATCGTAGTAGCCCTGGCTTCGCCACCAGCTGACGGAGGCAACGGCGGAGGTCAGCGTGCCGAAGCGTCCGGCGCGACGGGCCTCGTCCACCACCCGGCTGGCGGGATCGAAGCGGTGCTGGCTGATCACCGTGGCCACCAGGCCCTTGGCCTCGGCAGCCTTGGCCGCAGCCAGGATCTCGTCCGCCTTGCTCAAGTCAACGTCAAGGGGCTTTTCGATCACGACGTGCTTGCCGGCGTCGAGCGCTTCCAGCGCCAGCTGGATGTGCAGCCCGCTCGGCGTTGAGATGATGACCAGATCCACGGGTGCGGCGGCGAGCGCCTCGGCCAGCGTCAGGAAGACTTCCGGCTTCGGGTCGCCCTGGGCTTCGATCTTGGCGGCAAGCGCCTCCGAAGCCTCGGGAACCACATCCACCAGCGCCGTGATGACGACCTCCGGGAATTCGCGGACCGCGGCCGAGTGGGTGCGGCCGATGACTCCGCACCCTACGATTGCGGCCCGGATCTCCGCGGGAGCCCCCTGAGCATTTGAGGTTTCGCTCACTTCGTCTCCACTCCTGCTTCATTGAGGACTTTCGCGAACGCCCTCGCTGCGATGCCGAACGCCGTCGGGCCGGAGAAACCGCCCAGTCCATGGGCACCGGCCAAGTGTGGCTCGAGGCTCGCGAAACCGGTGTATCCGTCGGCCTTCAAGGCCTCAACGGTGCGGAGGACATCGCCGTCGCCCTCGCCTGCCGGGACCACGGTGGCGTTCGAAAACAAGGCATCCTTCACCTGCAGGTACTCGAGGTGCGGGCGAAGCTTGGCGTAAGCGTCGTCGAAAGGCTTGACGCCTACCTGGACGAAATTCGCCGCATCCCAGGCCACTTTGAGCACGGGAGAGGCCACGGATTCGATGATGTCCAGTACCCGTTCGGGGACGTCGCCGTAGATGTCCTTCTCGTTTTCATGCAGCAGTACGACGCCGGACTCCTCCGCCACGTCCGCGAGGGCACGCATGCGTTCGATGACCGCGTCCCGGATACTCTCCACCGCTACGTCCTCGCCGTAGTAGAAGGAGAAGATCCGGATGTAACGGGATTCCAGGACCTTTGCGGCGTTGACTGCGCGCCGGAGCCTTTCCACCTCGTGCTCCACGGGAAGGGAAACGTCCACTTTCCCGATCGGCGAGGCGATCGCGGAAACCTTCATGTCCGCGGCATCCAGCAAGGACTTCAGTTCACGGAGCTGCGCCTCATCCAGATCCACGATGTTGGTGCCCCAGGCGCTGCGGACCTCAATGTGGTTGGCTCCCAATGCCTGCATCACGGCAATCTGGATCTTGGGGTCGTCGTCGATCTCGTCGCCGAAGCCCGAGAGCTCCCATTCAACGGCTGGCGTGCTCATAGTTACTTGACTCCTCCGGCGGTCAGGCCGCCCACTAGGTAACGCTGGAAAATGAGATACAGGATGACCACCGGGGCAGCACACACGAGGGAGGCTGCCATCATCTGGCCGTAGAAGGGAATCGCCCCGCCTTCCTGCGAGGCACCGAAGACCTGGAGCGCGACGGCGGCCGTCTGGCTTTCGGGCCGCGTCATGACTGAGGCGAACAAGACGTCGTTCCAGCCGAGCAGGAAGGCGAAAATACCGGAAACGACGACGCCGGGCCAGCTCAGCGGGAGGATGATCCGCACCAGCACGCCCAGGTTGCTGGCGCCGTCGATCCTTGCCGCCTCTTCGAGTTCCCGCGGCAGGCCGCGCAGGTAGGTGACCATCACCCAGGTGGAGAACGGCATCGCGAACGTCAGGTACGTCACGAACAAACCCCACTGCGTGCCGATGATCTGGATGCCCAAGTAGCTGGCGGACGAGGAGAACAGCACGAAGACCGGAAGCACCATGAGGGTACCTGGAACCGACTGCAGTCCGAGGAGCCCGCGAAGGATCGTCAAGCGGCCACGGAATTGGTAGCGGACCAGGACGTAGGCGGTTGCGATCGACATGAGCGCGGAGACCACGGCGGTGGAACCGGCCACGAGCACGCTGTTGGCCAAGCCGGTGGCCAGTCCGACGCTCGTCCAGATCGTGGAGTAGTTCTCAAAGGAGAAGCTGGACGGGAAGAACTCGCCCCTGGCCACCCCGATGTCCGAGTTCACGGACGCGAGGAAGATGTACGCCACCGGAATCAGGACCAGGGCACACAACAGCGTCAGGATGATGGCGAGCATGGGCCCTGGCAAGAGTTTGGTGACTTCATGCTGGCGTTTGGAACCCGGGCGGAAGTTTCCGCTCGATTTGCGTCCGACGGCGGTAGTTGCGGTGCTCACTTTTTGCCTCCGGGAGTTTCGGCGTCGTCGAGTTTGACGGCCCGCAGATAGACGAACAAGGGAATCGCGATCAGGATCAGCGAAATGAACGCCATGGCCGCGCTGAGCCCGAACCGGAAGCTCTGGAAGCTCGTGACGTAGGTGAGGATCGGGAGCAGCTCCACATCGGACGGAGCGGGCACCCCGAACAGGACGAACGGCAAGGTGAAGTTGTTGATGTGGTGCAGCATGCCGATCAGGAACGCCAAGGAGAGCGGACCCTTGAGATAAGGGAAGACCACATAGCGGAGCTTGTTCCACCACAGCGCACCGTCAAGGGCCGAGGCCTCGTGGACCTCATGGTCCACGGACTGGAGCCCGGACAAAGCCAGCAGGTAGACAAACGGCCACGATGCCCAGATCTGGACGAGGATCAGCGTCCAATATGACTGGGGCCCGTTGAGCCACAGTCCGGGGTCGATGCCCACCGAATGCAGCATGGAGTCGATGACGCTGCCCGGCTGGAACATCGTCCGCCACACCGTGGCCACCACGAAGGAGGGAAGGACGTAGGGGACCAGGAAGATGGAACGGATCACGGCCCGGCCCTTGAACGCGTTCTGGGTCGCGACGGCGCCGGCGATGCCGAGCGGGATAGTGACCACCATGGCGAGCAAGGAGTAGCTGACGCTGAGCCAGATGGCGTGGAGCAAAGGCGATGCGGTCAGCGCTTCGACGAAGTTCTGGACTCCGATGAACGGAGCGCTGACCCACTGGCGCAGCGAATACTGGTCCAGGTCCAGCCCCGACATGAAGATACCGAGGAGGAGCGGCACCACGATGATGATCACCATCAGCAGGCCACCTGGGATCAGCATCCACAAGGGGCGGTTGCGTTCGCTCAGCCCCTTGCGGCGCCGGGGCGTGTTGTCCGGCGACTGCGGGTCCGGCTTTGCAGCGCGGGACGATTTGCGGCGCGTGGACTTCCCCGCAGTCAATGAATCGGTGGACATGTCAGTTCCTACTTACTTCGATGCCCGGTCAAGCGAGGCCTGGCCCTTGGATTGTGCGTCCTTGAGGCGCGCCTGGAGGCTGGAGTCGTCCACGGAACCCTTGGAGAGATCGGGGATCGACTGGACCACTACGTTGAGGAGAGCGAGCTGGATGTCGCCCCAAGCTCCGGTGAACGGCGTGGCCTTGGACTTCGCTGCGGTGTCGGCAACCGGTTGGAGGACAGGGTTGTTCAAAGCCTTCAGGGCTTCGGCGTTGGCCGGCAGGTCTCCGAAGATCTTCTGGTAGTTCAACTGCTCATCTTTGGACGTGATCAGGTTGACGTAAGCGAAGGCAAGGTCCTTCTGCTTCGAGTAGTCGGCAACAACCACGTTGTCACCGGACAGGATGCTGGCCGCATTCGCGGCATCGCCCTGCGGAGACGACTGGCCCGGGGCCGTCGTCGGCATGGCCGTGTAGGCGTACTTTCCCGCGACAGCCGACTTGTCGAGAGTCGGGAGGGAACTCGACGTCGTCATCATGAGGTATCCAGCCTTGCCCGAGGCAAAGGCGGCAACGGCATTGCTGTTGCTCCACCCGATGGAAGCCGGATCGACTACCTTGTCCTTGGTAAGCCAGCCGAAGTAGGTTTCGTAGGCTTTCTTGACGGCCGGGTCATCAAGCTTGAGCGTTTTGCCGTCCACGAGCGGGTTTCCTGCCTGGACGGACATGGCCCAGATGAACTTCCAGGGGTCAAAGCTGTCCTTGTACCCGGTGGCCAGACCGAAGGTGCCCGTGGACGGATCAGTCATCTTCTTGGCCTGGGTTGCGAGCTCGTCCCAGCTGGTGGCGGGCTTGTCGATCCCGGCTGCTTTCAGGATGTCCTTGTTGTAGGCCATCACGAACGGCCGGCTGACAAAGGGAATGCCCGCTTGGTGCTGGGCATCCGGGCCGGAAATTCCGAGGGCGGCCTGGTTGAACTTGTCTTTGCCGCCTACCTTCTTCCAGTCGTCGTCGGACAACGTCACGAAGGCCTTGGTTGCGTACGCGGTGGGCGTGAAGGTGGTACCGAGGCTGTAAACGTCAGGTCCCTGTCCGGAGACGACGGACGTCTGGATGCGGGTCAGTTCGTCGTTGGCCGAAGCGAAGGTTTCGAATTGGACGTCGGCACCGGTCCGCGCCTTGAACTTGGCCGCAATGTCGGTGAACCATTGCTTCTGCTGGGCGGGATAGGCGGCGCTGGAGTTGACCAGGACGCTCAGCTTCTTGCCCTTCCCGTCGACGGGCCCGGCGCTCCCTCCGGAGCTGGTGCTGCCGCCTCCACAGGCGGTCAAAGCTAGGGCGGCTGTTACGGCAACAGCGGCAAATTTGGCGGACGATGCAAACTTCATTGTTTTCCTCCCTGGAGCCCGATGGGCCTCATTGGCGTGGTGCGCGTCACATCGGGTGATTTCTCCGAGTCTAGGCATGCGCAACAAGGATGACAAGCGATTGCCAAAAATTGTCATCGGTGCTGCAATTGTGGGACAAGTCACTCATTGTTGAGCGGCTGCGGCAGATGAGGAAACCTAGACGATGGCAGAACTCCAGCTCCAGTCACCGGGCAAGCAGCCCACGATCCGCGACGTCGCGGAGCTCGCGGGAGTGGCGACGTCAACGGTCTCGAGAGCCCTGAGCAATCCCGGGAGGGTGAACCATGTGACGCGCGAGCGGATCGAAGAAGCAGCCGCGCAATTGAATTACATTCCAAGCTCCCAGGCCCGCGGGCTCAGCTCCGGACGCACCCAGACCGTTGCCGTCCTGGTTCCGGACATCACCAATCCGTTCTACTTCGACATCATCCGCGGGGCGCAGCACCAGTTGAAGGCCGCCGGCTACACGCAACTGCTCGTAGACACCGAGGAATCAGCCGAGATGGAGGCAGATGCCCTGCAGAAAATGCGCCGTTCGGCAGACGGATTCATCCTTGCCGCGTCCCGCCTGACGGATGCACAGCTGGCCGAAGCGGCGGCACAGCAGCCCCTGGTCACCATCAACCGGGCCCCGGCAATTGCACCCACCGTGGTGATCGATACGCCGTCGGCCATCATCCAGGCGCTGGAGCACCTGGTCTCGCTGGGGCACACACGGATTTGCTTCGTCGGAGGCCCGGCCACTTCCTGGTCCAACGCCAGGCGGTGGCAAGCCTTCCAGGAAGAAACCACGGAACGGAAGCTGACCACATTCAGCGTGGGGCCGTTCGCACCCAAGACCACATCCGGAGCGGCTGCAGCGGACGCCGCGGTACACACGGGGGCCACGGCGTGCATCGTCTTCAATGACCTGCTGGCCATCGGGATGCTGCAGCGGCTGCGCGAACGCGGTATCCAAGTGCCCGACGACATGAGCATCGTCGGTTGCGACGACATCTTCGGAGCCGATTTCTGCAACCCTCCCCTCACCACCATGGCGTCTCCCATTGAACAAGCCGGGCGCGTGGCCGTCTCCATGCTCCTGTCCCGGCTGAATCCCCAATACGGCGGCACCAGCCGGCGCCTGGCGGTCATGCCCACGCACCTCACGGTCCGGGCATCGACGGGCGCCGCGCCGGTGCGCTGAATGGGCCGCGCTCGCCCAACTAACTCGCAGTAGGTGCCGTTTTGGAGCCTCTAAACGACAACAACTGCGTGGGCCCACGCCGGCGAGGGCCCCTGCCTGAGCTTGCGAAGGCTGGGAGCCGGCGGGGACTAGTTGGGTGGGTACCGGTATTCCGAGGCGCAACACATGGGGTGACACAGTTGAGTGTTTCAAGTACTGGTTACTAGTGTTGGGGACATGCGCACACTCCAGGCCACGATCATTGCGGAAATGGGCGTCCAGCCCCGGATCGACCCTGCCGAGGAGGTCCGCAAACGCGTCACGTTCCTGAAGGAATACCTCAAGGCCACACATACCAAGGGCTTTGTCCTGGGCATTTCCGGCGGACTCGATTCTTCCCTCGCCGGTCGGCTTGCCCAACTGGCCGTCCAAGAGCTTGAGGCCGAGGGCGTCGAGGCGAATTTCGTGGCCGTCCGGCTCCCCTATGGCACCCAGCACGATGAGGACGACGCCCAAGCCGCGCTCGACTTTATCCAGGCCAAGACGGAATGGACTTTCAACATCTCCCGCGCAGTGGACGGTTTCGAGGATGAGTTCGAGAAGACCACGGGCGCGCGCATCTCGGATTTCCACAAGGGCAACACGAAGGCCCGGGCCCGTATGACCGCCCAGTACGCCCTAGCCGGCGAGCACAACTACCTGGTGATCGGCACCGACCACGGAGCTGAATCCGTCACCGGATTCTTCACCAAGTTCGGCGACGGCGGCGCGGACATCCTGCCGCTCTTCGGCCTCAACAAGCGGCAGAACCGCGCACTCCTCGCCGAGCTCGGCGCCCCGTCCCGCATTTGGGACAAGGTCCCCACGGCCGACCTCCTGGACGGCAAGCCCGGCCGCACCGACGAGGACGAGCTCGGCATCAAGTACGACCAGATCGACGACTACCTCGAAGGCCGTGAAGTCTCCGATGAGGTGGCGGAGACCATCGAACAGAAGTACCTGCGCACTCGGCACAAGCGCACTGTTCCGGTCACGATTTTCGACACTTGGTGGAAGTAGCCTCGTAAGCCAGGGCGCCGCCGTCACGCTGAGCGACTTTTTGAGCGCACGACGGCGGTCTACCGCGCCGTGGCGGGGGCGCCGCCGTCGTGATTCCGCAAAAGTCTGCCCGTCGTGACAGGACGAAGCCCCCACCGCCTCTTCCAAACCCTTGGATGTCCTAGTATATTGCAGTGAGGCGGATCACACGGCCAGCTGGTTCCGGTCCGCGCTGACCCCATTCACGCAGGGCGAAAGGCAGACAATGACAGTCACCGACGACTTCCGTGCAGCCCGCGACCGGCTCCTTGAGCTGCGCACCGACTACTCCCGCGCACACAGCGAATTCCAGTGGCCCCGCTTCAACGAGTTCAACTTCGCCCTCGACTGGTTCGACCAGATCGCGGCCCACCCCGCAACGGCCAAGAACCCTGCGCTGGTCATCGTCGAGCAGGACGGCAGCTCCACCCGTCGCAGCTTCGCCGATCTCTCCGCACGATCCTCGCAGCTTGCCAACTGGCTCCGTGCCAAGGGCGTCCGCCGTGGCGACCGCATGATCATCATGCTCGGCAACCAAGTTGAACTGTGGGAACTCATGCTCGCCGGGATCAAACTCGGCGTGGTCCTGATCCCCACCACCACGCTCATGGGTCCTCGCGACATCACGGATCGTGTGGAGCGCGGCGGCGCCCGCTGGGCCGCCGTCGGGAGCGCCAACATAGCCAAGTTCGCAGAGGTGCCGGGCGATTACACCCTCATTGAAGTGGGCGACGGCGGCCAGGCCGGCCGCCAAACCGCCAATGCCCTGCAGTATGCCGAGTCGGATTCCGCGGAGACCGGGTTCATCCCGGACGCCCCCACCGCCGCCGACGAGACCATGCTCCTCTACTTCACTTCGGGCACCACGTCGCGCGCCAAACTGGTGGAGCACACCCACACCTCGTACCCGGTGGGACACCTCTCCACGATGTACTGGATCGGCCTGGAACCCGGAGACGTCCACCTCAACGTGGCTTCTCCCGGCTGGGCCAAGCACGCCTGGTCCAACGTTTTCACGCCGTGGATCGCCGAGGCCTGCGTCTTCGTCTACAACTACGATCGCTTCGATGCCAAGGCCCTCATGGATCAGATGGGCCGCGAAGGCGTCACGAGTTTCTGCGCCCCGCCCACCGTATGGCGCATGCTCATCCAAGCTGACCTGACCCTTCTGAAGACCCCGCCCACCAAGGTGGTTTCGGCGGGCGAACCCCTCAATGCCGAGGTGATCGGGCAAGTGGAGAGGGCCTGGGGCCAGACCATACGCGACGGCTTCGGCCAGACGGAGTCAACCGTCCAGGTCGCCAATACTCCCGGGCAACCGGTCAAGACCGGCTCGATGGGACGGCCCCTGCCGGGCTACGACGTCGTACTCGTTGACCCAACCACAGGTGAAGAGGCCGACGACGGCGAGCTGTGCTTGCGCTTGGACCCTCGCCCGGTGGGGCTCATGAAGTCCTACTTCGGCGACCCGGAAAAGACGGCCGAGGCTTTCCGTGACGGTTATTACCACACGGGCGACATGGCCAGCCGGGACGGGAACGGCGTTATCACCTACGTGGGCCGCGGCGACGATGTCTTCAAGTCCTCCGACTACCGTTTGTCCCCTTTCGAACTCGAAAGCGTGCTGATCGAACACCCCGCAGTGGCGGAGGCCGCCGTCGTGCCGTCTCCGGATCCGGTCAAGCTTTCGGTGCCCAAAGCCTTTGTTGTGCTCGCCGCCGGCTACGAGCCCGGTCCGGCCGTGGCGGAGGACATCCTCAGATACTGCAGGCAGCATCTGGCGCCGTTCAAGCGCATCCGTCGGCTCGAATTCGGCGAGTTGCCCAAGACGATTTCCGGCAAGATCCGGCGCGTCGAACTTCGAGGCACGGAGGTGGCCCGCCACGGCGATGGTCCGCTGCCTGCCGGTCTGGGTGTCGAGTACACCGAGGACGAGTTCCCGAGTCTGAAAGAATAGGCAGCCAAGCAATGTCAGGAGGAACCGTGGGCAGCCCGCTCCCCCGCGACCCCATCGCCGACGCCCAGCGAAACTGGGAACGCCACGGCTGGGGCGAAGTCGCCGCACCCATGGCGGCCATCACCGCGATCATGCGCACGCAGCAGATCCTGCTGGCGCGGATCGAGGGCGTGCTGAAGCCGTACGGCCTGACCTTCGCGCGCTATGAACTCCTGGCCCTGCTGAGTTTCGCCCGCAGCGGCGCTCTGCCCATGAACAAAGCCAGTGCGCTGCTCCAAGTGCATCCGACGTCGGTGACGAACGCCGTCGACCGCCTCGAAACGGCAGCCCTCGTGGTCCGCTCCCCGCACCCCACTGACGGGCGCACCACGCTGATCGAGCTCACCGCGGAGGGCCGCACCCTCGCGAAGCGCGCGACGACGGCACTCAACAACGAGGTGTTCGGCCAGTCCGGCTTCGGGGACGAAGACGTCGAGCACCTGATCCGCGTACTGGGAGACTTCCGCAAGGCCGCGGGCGACTTTACGGACTGATTAGTTGGGGCGGACCCTGTACTCGAGTTCGATCAACCCCTGATCGAAGGTCTTCGCGCCCATTAGGCTCAGCAACGCCGGGGCCTGGCCAGCGGGGTACACGCCGCGTCCCGCTCCGATGGCCACAGGCATGACCACGAGGCGCAGGACATCCACTTCGCCGGCCTTGAAGAAGGCTTCACTCAAGGTGAGGCTGCCCCAGAGGACAATGGCGCCGTCGGTCTCGCGCTTGATCCTGCGGATCGCTTCGACAGCGTCACCGCTTTCAATGGTGGCCTCCGGAAAATCGCCCCATGGCGCCTTCTCAAGGGTCTTTGAAAACACGTATCGGCGCAGCCCGTTCAGTGCAGGTGCGATGATTTCCCCTGCCGATGCCGGTGTCGGCCAGAACTCCGCGAACATAAGGTAGGTCGAGCCGCCAAGCACCATGGCGTCCACCGAGTCCAGCCACTCCAGCTGGTTGCGGTCGAACTCGGCGGTCCCTCCTTCGAGCAATTCGTAGGCTCTGAACTCATTGTTGGCATCGGCTGCAAAACCGTCCGCCGTCACGAATTCCTGAACAACCAGCTGCCCCATGGTCCACTCCTCGCATCGATTGGCAGCTGGACTCTACGCCGGGCTTGCGATGGCCACAAGGCTCTAATTGCATTCGGCGACCACATTGTGAGATTCGTATATCAAATAATGAGACACCCTTTAGTATTTAGACCATGAAGAGAGCAGCGATAGAACCCTTTGTCGATCTCGAATGGTTGGCTCAAAACCGTCGCCGCGTGGTGCTGGCCGATGTGCGCTGGTACCTAGACGGGCGCTCCGGCCGGGACGCTTACGACGGCGGGCACATCCCCGGCGCCGTTTTTGTCGACCTGGATCGATGGCTCTCGGCTGAGGGATCGCCGCTCGAAGGAAGAAACCCGCTGCCCGCGCCGGAAGATTTTGCCCTTGGGATGCGGGAAGTGGGAATCCGCGACGACGACATCGTGGTGGCCTACGACGACGCCGGCGGAGTCATCGCGGCACGCTTGGTCTGGATGCTGCGCGCCACAGGCCACAGTTCGGCCATTCTGGATGGCGGGCTAGCCAGCTATGAAGGGCCCCTGGAAACCGAACATCTTTCGAGGCCTGCAGGTAATTTCACCGCACACCCTTGGCCCAGCGATCGCCTCGCGGAAATCCACGAACTCTCAATCGAAACAAATCTCGCAGTGGACGCACGCAACCGCGACCGCTTCGAAGGCAGGCAGGACCCCATCGATCCAAGGCCCGGGCATGTACCCGGCGCGCGGAACGTACCTTGCAGGGAGAACCTGGACCCCGCCGGAAAGCTGCGAAGCAAGGCCGAGTTGCTGCGGACCTTCGCCACGGCGGGCATCGCATCGGCCGAGAACGTGATCAGCTATTGCGGCTCCGGGGTGACGGCTTGCCACAATCTCTTGGCCTTGGAGTATGCCGGCCTCGGACACGGCCGGCTCTTCACGGGTGGCTGGTCCCAATACGGCCACGCGCTCGAACTCCCGGTCGAGCTCGGGCCCGCGTAGGTGGGCCCGGTGGTCAAACGTGCTTGAACTCCGGCTGGCGCTTCTCCGTGAACGCTGCCATGCCTTCTTTTTGGTCCTCGGTGGCAAACAATGAGTGGAAGATCCGACGCTCAAACAAAACGCCCTGGGAGAGGCCGGTTTCGAAGGCTGCGTTGACGGCCTCCTTGGCCACCATGGCAACCGGCTTGGACTTCGACGCGATCACCTCGGCGGCCTTCAGCGCCTCCTCCACCACGGAATCGGCCGGCACGACGCGGGAAACAAGTCCTGCCCGCTCGGCTTCCTCGGCGTCCATGAACCGGCCTGTGAGGATCATGTCCATCGCTTTGGCCTTGCCCACGGCACGGGTCAACCGCTGCGAGCCGCCCATGCCGGGAATGACACCGAGGTTGATTTCCGGTTGGCCGAACTTGGCGTTATCCCCGGCAATGATGAAATCGCACATCATGGCGAGTTCACAGCCCCCACCCAGGGCAAAGCCGGAGACCGCGGCAATCACGGGAATGCGCAGGCGCGTGAGGTTTTCCCAGGCGCGGAACCAGTCGGCGGCATACATTTCCATATACCCCTTGGATGCCATCTCCTTGATGTCGGCGCCGGCGGCGAAGGCCTTCTCCGAACCGGTGATCACCACGGCACCCACGGCGGGATCCGCATCCATGTCCGACACGGCCGCCACGATCTCATTCATGGTGGCCTGGTTCAACGCGTTGAGCGCCTTGGGCCGGTTCAGGGTCACCAGGCCCACGCGTCCACGGAGTTCCACCAGGATGTTTTCGTACTGCTGCGCCAAGCCGTGCCCCTTTTGTCTGTTGCTCAGGAAGAATAACGTACCCGCCAAGGCTACTTGGCGGACTTGTCCCGGATGTCCGTGATGATGCCGGAGAAGTCGCGTCCGGCTCCGCCTTCGGCCGCGAAGGCGTCGTAAATCTGCGATGCCAAATGCCCCATTTTCCCGTCGACTCCGGTGCTCTCAAGCGCGTTGACCGCGAGCCGGAGGTCCTTCGCCATGAGCGCTCCGGCGAATCCGGGTTGGTAGTCGCGGTTGGCCGGGCTCGTGGGGACCGGGCCGGGAACCGGGCAATTGGTGGTCAGCGCCCAGCACTGCCCCGAGGCGTTGGAGGCGACGTCGAACAGCGCTTGGTGCGTGAGGCCCAGCTTCTCGCCCAGGACGAACGCCTCGCTGACGGCAATCATGGAAACGCCCAGGATCATGTTGTTGCAGACCTTGGCGGCCTGGCCGGCTCCGTGGTCACCGCAGTGCACGATCCTCCGGCCCATGAGCTCCAGGATCGGCTTCACCGTTTCGAAGTCCTCGGGCAGCGCCCCCACCATGAAGGTCAGGGTTCCGGCTTCGGCACCCACCACGCCTCCGGAAACGGGCGCGTCCACGGAGCGGTGGCCAGCCTCCAAGGCAATGGCAGCGGCCTCGCGGGCCTCGTCGACGTTGATGGTGGAGCAGTCCAGGAACAGTGTGTCCGGCGCAGCCACGGAGAGCAGGCCCGGCGCTCCGTCCACTCCCCGGTAGGCGTCAAGGACGTGCTTGCCGCTGGGCAGCATGGTCAGGACAACGGAGGCGCCAGCGACGGCCTCCGGAGCGGAATCCACCGTGGCAATGCCATGTTCACGGGCTGCCTCGAGAGCTGCCGGCACGGGATCGTACGCGACTACTTGATGACCCGCTTTGACAAGGTTTACGGCCATGGGGCCGCCCATGTGGCCAAGGCCGAGGAAAGCGATGGTGCCGGAAACTGCGTCAGACATGGTCGGACTCCTTTGAATGAAGTTTGAGTTCACGGTCGCCGAGCGGCGCGAAGAAGCCCTCGACGGCGGCCCGCGACACCTCCGCCAGGGAAGCTGGCTTCCACTGTGGGTTGCGGTCCTTGTCCACAACTTGGGCGCGGATCCCCTCGCGGAAATCCGGGCCAGCCAGGCAGCGCACGCCGACGCGGTATTCCTGCTCCAAGGCCTCCTCGAGGGAGAGCTCCCGGACGCGCCGCAACGATTCCAGGGTAACTTTCACGGCCGTAGGCGACTTCGCCTCGATGGTGTCCGCGGCTGCAGCGGCTTCCCCTCCGGCGTCGCGCAGCCTTGCGACGATTTCCTCGGCGTCGTCGGAACCATAGGCCTCATCGATCCAATCGCGCTGGCCGGACAGCGCCGAGGCCGGCGGCTCCTGCACGAAGCGCCCGACGGCGGCCTCCGCCGTCGAGCTTTCCAGCGCTTCCGCGAGCGCGGGCAAGCTTTCGGACGGCACGAAGTGGTCCGCGAGCCCCAGGAACAGGGCGTCACCCCCGCTCAAGTGGGCGCCCGTGAGGGCTGCGTGGGTGCCCGATTCCCCTGGTGAGCGGGACAGCAGAAGGGTCCCGCCGACGTCGGGCACAAAACCAATGGTGGTTTCCGGCATGCCGGTACGGGTCCGCTCGGTGACTACGCGGATGGAGCCGTGGGCTGAAATGCCGACCCCGCCGCCGAGGACCAGCCCGTCCATGAAGGCCACGTAGGGCTTTGGGTACCGGGCGATGAGCGAGTTCAAGCGGTATTCCGCTGCCCAGAAGTCGGCGGTCTGGTCGCCGTGGCGCAGGATGTCGTCGTAGATCGCCACGATGTCCCCACCCGCGCACAGTCCGCGGTCCCCGGCGCCGTGCACCAAAACCGTCTTGACGGCGTCGTCGTCCGCCCAGGCCGTGAGTTGCTCCAGCATGGCGTGCACCATCCCGGCGGTGAGTGCGTTGACGGCCTGGGGCCGGTTCAGCGTGATGACGCCGAGGTGGCCGTGCTTCTCGAAGAGAACCTCGGCCATTAGCTGCCGGCCGGCATCACGAAGCTGGCGCCTTGGCGGATGCCCGAGGGCCAGCGGGTGGTGACCGTCTTGGTCTTGGTGTAGAAGCGGAAGGCGTCCGCGCCGTGCTGGTTGAGGTCGCCGAAGCCCGAGGCCTTCCAGCCGCCGAAGGTGTAGTAGGCGATCGGAACAGGAATGGGAACGTTGATGCCGACCATGCCCACTTCGACGCGGCTGGCGAAGTCGCGGGCGGCGTCGCCGTCGCGGGTGAAGATCGCCACGCCATTGCCGAACTCGTGCTCGGAGCAGAGCCGCAGCGCTTCTTCGTAGTCGGCTGCGCGGAGGACGCTCAGGACCGGGCCGAAGATCTCCTCCTTGTAGATGGACATGTCCTTCGTGACGTTGTCGAAGAGGGTCGGGCCAACCCAGAAGCCTCCGGCGTAGCCGTCCACCTTCAGGTCGCGTCCATCGGTGACGAGCGTGGCGCCTTGGTCGACGCCCGCTTGGATGTACCCCTCGATACGATGTTTCGCCGAGGCGGCCACTACAGGTCCGAAGTCCGAATCCGCGGCCAGGCTGGGACCCACCTTCAGGCCCTTGATGCGGTCCTGCAGCTTGGAGACGAGCTGGTCCGCTGTCTCCTGGCCAACCGGCACAGCCACCGAAATCGCCATGCAACGCTCCCCGGCGGAGCCGAAGCCGGCGCCGATGAGGGCATCCGCGGCCATGTCGAGATCGGCGTCGGGCATGATCACCATGTGGTTCTTGGCGCCGCCAAAGCACTGGGCGCGCTTCCCGTGGGCCGCGGCCGTGGCGTAAATGTATTGGGCAATCGGCGTGCTTCCGACGAAGCCGATGGCCTTCACCCGCGGATCCTCAAGGAGGGTATCCACGGCTTCCTTGTCGCCGTTGATGACGTTGAAGACGCCGTCCGGCATTCCCGCTTCGGTGAAAAGTTCTGCCAGGCGCAGCGGCACGGACGGGTCGCGCTCCGAAGGCTTGAGGATGAAGGCGTTGCCTGCCGCCAGGGCGGGTCCGGACTTCCAGAGTGGAATCATGGCCGGGAAGTTGAAAGGCGTAATGCCCGCGACGACCCCGAGGGGCTGGCGCAGCGAGTGGACGTCGATGCCGGTTCCGGCGTTGTCCGAGAATTCACCCTTGAGCAGGTGCGGGGCACCGGCGGCGAACTCCACCACCTCGATGCCACGCTGGATATCACCTTTGGCATCGGGGAAGGTCTTGCCGTGCTCGGACGAAAGGAGCGTAGCGAGTTCGTCCATGTGTTCGTTGACGAGGTCCACGAACTTCAGCAGGATCCGGCCGCGGCGCTGCGGGTTCATGGCGCCCCATTCGAGCTGGCCTTTCTCGGCGCTCGCAATGGCGTTCCTGACCTCGTCAGCACTGGCCAGGGGAAGCCGTGCCTGAACCTCGCCCGTGCAGGGATTGTAGACGTCGCTGAATCGTGGGGAGGTCCCGTCGACTCTTTGGCCGTCAATGTAGTGGGAAAGTTCGCGCACCATGGAATGCTCCTTTGCATATGGGGAATGCCCGCCATCGGCCTCGAAGGCATATGTCCAACTGCGCTCCGGGACGTCTTTGATCCCGAATATACTCGGACTTCCTACTAATTTCTAGAGGACGTCAGCTGGCGCTCAGGTGAGCCCGCTCAGCGAGGCAGGTTGCCGTACGCATCCAGAGCCTCCCGGCGTGAGGCTTTAAGGTCCACCACCGGCTCCGGATAGTCGGCCGTGGCCAGCTCCGGGATCCACTGGCCGACGTAGCTGCCGTGGGGATCGAATTTCTTGGCCTGGGTTTCCGGATTGAAGATCCTGAAGAAGGGCGAGGCGTCCGCGCCGGAGCCTGCTACCCACTGCCAGTTCGCGGGATTGGACGCAGGATCGGCATCCACCAAGGTGTCCCAGAACCATTGCTCGCCCACTTGCCAGTGGATACCAAGGTTCTTCACCAAGAGGCTGGCGGAAACCATGCGGACCCGGTTGTGCATCCATCCTGTGTGCCACAATTGCCGCTGACCTGCGTCCACCATGGGGAACCCGGTGCGGCCCTGCTGCCACGCGCGAAGGAGATTTGCGGCTTCCTGGGCGGCTGGTTCATGGGAGTCATCACCCTGACCACCCGGCCAAGCCCACGGATAGTGGTCGAACCCGGGCCGCAAATTGGCCGTCGCCAGGTCCGGATGATGGAAGTACTGGTGCCAGCAGAATTCACGCCACCCGAGTTCCGAGGCAAAGACAGTTGCACCGTCTCCCAGTTCCCGACGCCGGCGTTGCTGGGCATGCCATACCTCAAACGGGCTGAGCTGCCCCCACCGCAAGAAGGGCGACAACCGGCTGCTGCCCGGCACGTCCGGACGGTCCCGGTTCACCGAATAGTCCGCGAGCCCGTTCTCCACGAAGTCGTCAAGAAGCTCATGCGCCTGGGCCGAACCCGGCTGCCAGGTTTCGGACAATCCGGCCGACCAGTCGGGGTTCCGCGGCAGCAATCCCCACGTGTCCAATTCCTCGGACTCAGGGGGCCGGCCGGAGAATCCCCGGCCCGGTTCCGGAGTCTCTAGCGGTTCACGGAAATCCAAGCCGGACACGGTCCGCCAAAAAGGCGTGAAGACCTTGAAGGGTCCGCCTTGCTTCGTGGTCACGGCCCACGGCTCGTGCAGCAGGGAGGCCTGGAAACTCTCCGCGTGCATCCCGGATTCGCGCGCCCAGGTCTTGATGCCGGCGTCGAGCATTCGCTCCGGCTCGCCGTAGCGGCGGTTCCAGTACAGCGACCGGGAACCCACCGCCGTCGCGGTTTCCCGGACGACCTCCGTTGCCGGTCCGCGGCGCAGTAAAAGCGGAACACCCAGGGCGGCAAGGTCATCGCGAAGGGCAAGCAGGGAATGATGCAACCACCAGCGGGAGGCGCCGCCGAGAGGCCTGATCCCAGGTGACTCCTCATCCAGGACATAGAGGGCGACGGCGGAACCGTCGTCGGCTGCCGCCCGCAGTGCCGGGTTGTCCGCGGCCCGGAGGTCGTCCCGGAACCACACGATCGACGGCTTCACTCATCCCCCTCGGATTTCGTGCAAAGGTCATGCCCCCTAAGACGAATCTTAAGGGGCACGGCCAGTACGGAGATTTACTTCGGCATCAGGACGGAGTCAACCAGGTACACCGTGGCGTTGGCGGTGTGGACGCCACCGCAGATCACGGCAGAGCCTCCGTCAACCTTGAGCGCGTCCTTGGTTCCCGTAACGGTCACGGAGTCGCCCTCAACCGTCTTGTGGGTGCCCACGATCTGGTCCGGGGTCAGCTGGCCGGGGACGACGTGGTAGGTGAGGATCTTGCTCAGGAGAGCATCGTCCGTCTTGAGGGTGTCGATGGTGGCGGCGGGGATCTTGGCGAAGGCGCTGTCCACAGGAGCGAAGACAGTGAACTGGCTGCCGTTAAGCGTGTCCACAAGGTTCACCTTGGGGTTCAGCTTGCCGGACACCGCGGCCGTGAGGGTCTTGAGCAACGGGTTGTTGGAAGCGGCCACGGCTACGGGGTCGAGAGCCATTCCGGCAACCGAACCTGCACCGCTGGGAACCTGGGAGGCGTAACCTGCACAGCCCGGGCCAACCAGGTCTTTGGTCGGGTCCATCGCGGCACTTGCCGAGGCGGAGGGGGTCGCCGCCATGGTGGACGACGAGCTCGGAGCGGCCGACGACGGTGAGGCCGTGGAAGCGGAGCCGCCACAAGCAGTGAGGCCCAGCAGGGCGGAAGCGGCGAGGCCGGCGATCGCAAAAGACGTGCGCTTTGTAGCAAGCATGACATTTCTCCTTCAAACGGACTGACATTCGGTGCCGGTTGATTCCGGCGTGAAAGCACTTCACCCTTGCGGGCTAAGTCCTTATGCCAGCTATTCGGAGGTGCGGGCCGGGTGGATGGGTAGATCTTCAAAACTTAATTTGGAAGTCCTCTTGCGGGGCTCATGCGGTGCGCTTCTTCCATGAGCAACTTGCCGAGGAATTCCTGGCGTTCAGGACGGAACCGCGGCTCAATGCCCGTGAGGGACAAAGCGCCGATTGGCCGGCCCAGCTGGTCGAAGACGGCAGCCGCCATTCCCCAACTGCCCTCGAGGACCAAACCGGGATTCACCGAGTACCCGGCCATTCGGGTCTGCGCAAGGTTCCGGCGCACCACACTCTCGGTGTGGCCAGCGGCGAAGTCCCCCGCATGCCGTTCCCAGCCGGACAGCATCATTTCCTGTTCTTCGTCCGGCAGGAAAGCCATGATTGCCGTGCCGGCCGACGCCACGCCGAGCGGGAACCTCACGCCCTCGTGCAAGACGAACGAACGCACCGGAAAGCTGCCTTCCTCGCGGAGCACGCACACGGTTTCGTGGCCACGACGGATGGAATAGAAGGCGCTTTCCCCGCTCTCCTCGGCCAAGCGGCGCAGGCTGGGCCGGGCCAAGTCCTCAAACGGGAACCGCGCAGCCGCCACCGACCCCAGCAGGAAGATCTCGGGTCCCAGGATCCAGTTGCCGGTCCGCTGGTCGTGGTCCAGCAGGCCTTCGGCGGCGAGGGACGCGAGCAAGCGGTGCACCGTAGGGCGGGTTAGTCCGGACTCGCGGACCAGGCCAGCGATGGACATGCCCTCCGGCTTGCGCCCCACGAGCCGGAGGAGCGCGGCGACCCGAGCCACGACTTGGGCGCCCTGGACCGGCTTGGTTTGCGGCTGCTGAGTTGGCAACGCTACCCCTCTCCAAAGATTTCCTCCACAATGTGGACACTTCTAAGACTAGCGTCCACACTATGCGAGTTCAGCCCTACTGGCCATGCGACGCCGTTGACCCTCCGCGCAGAGCCGCCCTAAGCTCCTTCTCAGACTGCTAAATCAGCCCAGTGTCCACAAAGTGGATAGCCACTGAGTGACCCTACTCAAAGACGAGGAAGAAGCCATGGCCAAAATCCAGCCCAGCTCAGCCATTGCACTGCGGGACGTCCTGCGCGACGGCCAGACGATCGCCGTCGGCGGCTTCGGGCTCAGTGGCATCCCCGCGGACCTGATCGACGCCGTCCGCGATTCGGGCGTCAAGGACCTGACCGTGGTCTCCAACAACATGGGCATTGACGGCAAGGGGCTTGGCGTCCTCATCGAAACCGGCCAGGTCCGCAAGGTCATCGCCTCGTACGTGGGCGAGAACAAACTCTTTGCCGAGCAGTACCTCTCCGGCCAGCTCGAGGTCGAATTCGCTCCCCAAGGCACCCTGGCCGAGCGCCTCCGCGCCGGGGGTGCCGGCATCCCCGCCTTCTACACGCGGACCGGCGTCGGAACCCTGGTTGCCGAAGGCAAGCCGCTCGAAGAGTTCGACGGCGTCACGTACGTTCGCGAGCGAGGGATCGTCGCCGACGTCGCACTGGTCCACGCGCACACCGCGGACACGGACGGCAACCTGATCTACCGCTACACGGCACGGAACTTCAATCCGGTCGTGGCGACGGCGGGAATCGTGACTATCGCGGAGGCCGAAGTGATCGTCCAGCCGGGCGAATTGGACCCGAACCACATCGTGACCCCCGGCGTCTACGTCCAACGGCTGGTCCAGGCGAGCGGCCGGACCAAGGACATTGAGCAGCGCACCGTCCGGCCCCGCACTGTAGCCCTGGCCGTCTAAGCACAACCCCAGCGAAGGAGCACCACCATGGCATGGACCCGCGACGAAATGGCCGCCATTGCAGCCCAGGAGCTCAACGACGGCGATTACGTCAATCTCGGTATCGGCATTCCCACCCTCGTGGCCAACAACCTGCCCGCCGGCGTGCGGGTTGTCCTGCAAAGCGAAAACGGCCTGCTCGGCATGGGGCCCTTCCCCTATGAAGGGGAGGAAGACGCCGACCTCATCAACGCCGGCAAGCAGACCGTCACGGTCCTGCCCGGCGGCAGCATCTTCGACTCCGCGACGTCTTTCGGGATGATCCGCGGCGGACACGTCAAGGTGGCCATCCTCGGCGCCATGCAGGTTTCCGGCAATGGCGACCTCGCGAACTGGACCATTCCCGGAAAGATGGTCAAGGGCATGGGCGGCGCCATGGACCTGGTGGCCGGCACCCCGCGCGTCGTGGTCCTCACCGAGCACAATGCCAAGGACGGGAGCGCCAAGATCGTCCGGGAATGCACCCTGCCGCTGACCGGACTGGGGGTGGTGGACCGGATTGTCAGTGACCTCGCGGTGTTCGATTTGCACAAGAACGACGACGACGACGGCGGGCGGCAGCTCACGCTGACCCGCCTCGCCACAGGGGTCACCGTAGAGGAACTCCGTGAAAAGACCGAAGCAGCGTTCGACGTCGCATTGGAAACCACTCCTGCATTGGAAGGAACACTGGCATGAGCCTGAAAGAGCAGTTCGGCAAAGATGTCCTCCTCACCGGATGGGGACACAGCAAGTTCGGCAAACTCACGGACGAGACGCTGGAGTCCTTGATCGTCCAGGTGTCCGCGGAGGCCATCCGGAACTCCGGCCTTGAGCCGCGGGACATCGACGAAATCTACCTCGGCCAGTTCAACTCAGGCATGCAGCCCCTTGGCTTCACGTCCTCGCTGGCGCTGCAACTGTCCGAGGACCTGGCAAACGCGCCGGCTACGAGGACGGAGAACGCCTGCGCTTCCGGTTCTGCCGCGTTCCAGCAAGGCGTGAAGTCTGTCTTGGCCGGCACTGCCCGGAACGTCCTGGTGATCGGGGCTGAAAAAATGACCGACGCCGGAGCCGACGTCGTAGGCGCAGCCCTTCTGGGAGCGTCCTACGAAATGGCGGGCAAGGCCTCCACCACCGGTTTCACGGGGTTGTTCGCCGAGGTGGCCAAGCACTACGAAAAGCGCTACGGAGCGGGCCTCGAGCGCCGTGGATTTGCCGGCGGCCTAGGCGACACCCTCGGCTCCATCGCCGCCAAGAACCACCGCAACGGCATGGACAACCCCTACGCGCAGATGCATAGGGACTTCGGCGAAGAGTTCTGCCGGACGGTTTCCGAGAAGAATCCCATGGTTGCCGAACCGCTGCGCCGCACGGACTGCTCCCCCGTGTCCGACGGCGCCGCCGCCGTCGTGCTTTCCCTCGGCCCGGCGTCGGGCGCTGCCACCGAACCCGTGCGGTTGGCGGGCTTCGGGCACGCGAACGACTTCTTCCCGGCGGAGCGCCGCGACCCCACCGAGTTCGCCGCCACGCGGGTCTCCTGGGAGCGCGCGCTGGGGATGGCCGGCGTCGGGATCGACGGACTGGACTTCGCCGAAGTGCACGATTGCTTCACGATCGCCGAACTGATCATGTACGAGGCCATGGGGCTGACGCCGCGTGGCGAAGGCTCCCGGGCGGTTCAGGAAGGCTGGGTCTACAAGGACGGCAGGCTGCCCGTCAACGTGTCCGGCGGCCTCAAGGCCAAGGGCCACCCCGTCGGCGCAACAGGCGTATCGCAGCACGTCATCGCTGCCATGCAGCTCACGGGCACCGCGGGAGCCATGCAACTGCCCAACGCCCGCCGCGGAGCCGTGCAGAACATGGGCGGCGTAGGCATCGCGAACTACGTGAGCGTGCTGGAGGCCATTTAGAGGCCCCGCCGTTCCTGACCTTCCTTGAATCGCAACAGGGGGCGACACGCCGAATGATAGGCGCGTTGCCCCCTGTTTTTGTGGCCAAAGAAGGTCGGGAAAGGTGAATGCCTGCTGTCAGTCGAATGTCACTTAAGTAGTTCGACGTCGGAGACAAGCTCGATGTGCGTCAGCATGGCTTCCGCTGCTGCTTCCGGGTCCTGGGCCCGGATCGCGTCTGCTATCTTGCGGTGGGACGCGAGCGATTGCTCGGGCCGTCCCGGCTGTCCCAGGGATTCCAGGCGTGTTTCGAGGATCATTTCCGCGATGAAGGTCATGAGCTGCGCCATGACTGATGAATGTGCCGCAGCCGTGACCGCCTGGTGGAAGAGTTCGTCGCCGTGCAGGCCTTTGCCTCCGTCGGCAATCTCATCGGCCATCACCTGCAGCGCGGAGTCGATCGCCTCCATTTCGGCCTCGGTGCGCCTGACCGCGGCGAGCCCGGCGAGTTTCACTTCGAGGGTGCTTCGGGCCTCGACGATCTCGGGAAGCCTGTTTCTGTGTTCCCTGAGGCTTTTGATCACCGTGGCAATGCTGGGCCGGTATACGAGGACGGCGCCGGTGCCATGTTGCACGTCGATGACGCCCAGAACCTCCAGTGCCACGAGTGCCTGGACCAGTGTGGCCCTGGATACTCCGAGCCGCTCTGCCAGATCGCGTTCGGCGGGCAACAGATCACCCGGCCCCAGCTGAGCGGACTCGATGTAACCAAGGAGTTGCGTCACGAGCTGTTCGTACAGGCGGGGCCTGGAAACACGCGCCAATGGGTCAGATGGTGCAGTCTCGCGCACGTATGCCTCCTCACATAGTCCTCTGAGTAATAAGAATACATGGAGGAGCATTGACAAGGTGACTCACTGTACTAGAGGCTAGTCCAGTGATATCGTGAGCAACATCACGCAGAGTCCTTAGGCCCCTAGCCACAACCACAAATACCCCACCGGGCACCGCGCCCGGAACATCAGACCAATGGAGTGATGATGACTTTTCAGCAAGTGACCCGGGAGCAGGCCGTGCGGCGTGCCACCGTGGCCAGTGTGGTTGGAACAACCATTGAGTGGTACGACTTTTTCCTTTACGGAACTGCGGCTGCCTTGGTTTTTCCGCAGTTGTTCTTTCCGGGCCAGTCCGCCTTTGCGGGTATTCTGGCGGCTTTCGGCACCCAGTTTGTCGGCTTCGTGGCCCGTCCGGTCGGGGCTGCGATCTTCGGCCATTTCGGTGACCGTATTGGCCGTAAGACCACCCTGATGGCAACACTGTTCCTGATGGCCTTCGGCACCGTGCTGATCGGGTTCCTTCCCACGTATCAGGGCATCGGTGTCGCCGCTCCTATCCTGCTGGTTCTGCTGCGGATCATCCAGGGCGTCGGCGTCGGCGGGGAATGGGGAGGATCCGTTCTGCTCAGCATGGAATGGGGAAATCAGAAGAGACGGGGTCTGTCCGCCAGTTGGCCGCAGATCGGGGTGCCGCTGGGCCTGGTTCTGTCCACGGGAGTTGTACGTCTCACCTCGGCAGTCACGGGCACAGAAGGATTTGCCGCTTTCGGTTGGAGGATCCCCTTCATCCTGAGCATTCTGCTGATCGGCGTCGGCCTCTTTGTCCGGCTGCGCGTTGTCGAGAGCCCGGAATTCGAGGCTGTCCGCCTGTCCAACAAGGTGATCAAGAACCCGGTACTGGAAGCCATCAGGCGTCAACCCAAGGCGATCCTGCTTTCGGCCCTGCTGCGGACGTCCGAGCAGGCGCCGTTCTACCTGTTCATCACCTTCGTGCTCACCTACGCCGTCAAGCATCTGAAATTGAACAGCAACTCCATCCTGGACGACACCCTCATCGCGGCCGCACTGGGACTGATCAGCATCCCCGTGTTCGGCCGGCTCTCGGACCGCTTCGGCCGCCGCCGGGTGTACGGGACCGGCATCGTGCTGACCGCGCTGTTCGCTTTCCCCTATTTCGGGCTCCTGAACACCGGCAACGCGCTCCTGGTCGGAATCGCCGTCGTCGTGAGCCTGCTCCTGCACGATATCCAGTACGGGCCACAGGCAGCACTGATTGCGGAGAGTTTCGATCCGGACATCCGCTACACGGGTGCGGGCATGGGCTACCAGCTCGCCAGCGTGGTCGCCGGCGGCCCGGCACCCCTGATTGCCGCCGCCCTTCTGGAGCACTACGGCGATTCCACAGCCATCTCCATCTACATCATCATCTGCACCGTCGTCAGCATGGCCGCCCTGATCCTGCTGCCCAAGGCCGCGCACGCCCTGGCCGCCACAACCCGGAAAACCGTAGGAAACCCCGCATGAGCATCCAAGAAGAAAGCCTGCAGGACATGAACGCGCAGGATGCCCGTCTTCAAGAACCGGCCCCGGAGCTGAGCCCCCGTGTTGCCCCCTCCGAGGACGTTTCCGGCGGAGCCTTGCAGGATCTGTTGGTGCTGGACCTGACCCGGATACTCTCGGGCCCCTTCGCCACCATGACCCTGGCGGACCTTGGCGCCGACGTGATCAAAATCGAACAGCCCGGCCAGGGCGATGACACCCGCCAGTGGGGCCCGCCCTTCCAGGGCGAAGAAGCGGCCTATTTCCTCTCCGTCAACCGCAACAAGCGCAGCCTGGCCGTTGACCTGAAATCAGCCGAAGGCCTGGCCGCCGTGCGCCAACTGGCTCTGAAAGCGGATGTGTTGGTGGAGAATTTCCGCCCCGGCACGGCGGCCCGCCTGGGCCTGGGCTACGAAGAACTCTCCGCGCAGAACCCGGGACTCGTTTACGCGTCCATCAGCGGCTACGGACAGACCGGCCCGGATGCCCTGCGTGCAGGTTACGACGCGATTGCCCAGGCCCGCAGCGGCATCATGAGCGTGACCGGCGAAGCGGACGGCCCGCCGGTCAGGGTCGGGGTCAGCAGCGCCGATCTCGTCGCCGGGATGTGGGCGACCATCGGCATCCTGGCCGCACTGCACGAGAAAAAGCGCACCGGGGCCGGCCAGTGGGTCGACATCAGCCTGCTCGACGGCTCCGTGTCCTGGCTGACGTATGTTTCCAGCGGATACTTCGCCAGCGGCCAGACGCCCAAACGCTACGGCTCGGCGCACCCCACCATCGCCCCGTACCAGGCATTTGCCACCGCCGACGGGTTCGTGATGGTCGCCGTGGGAAACGACAGAATGTGGAGAAGCTTCACCACCGCCCTGAACCGCGAAGATCTGGCCGCCGACGAGCGGTTCGCGAGCAACCCGTCCAGGGTCGCGCACCGCACCACCCTCATCCCCCTCCTCGAGGAGATCATGCTCACCCGGACCACCGACGAATGGGTACAGGCCCTCGACCTGGCCGGCGTACCAGTCGGCCCCATCCAGACCGTCGATCAAGCCCTCAAAGACCCCCAGGTCATCGCACGAGGCATGGTGGCCGAACTGCAGCACCCCACCGTCGGGGCACTGAAAATGGTCGGCTGTCCGGTCCGGCTCACCCGCACCCCCGCCTCCATCAGGACCGCCCCACCCCTGCTGGGCCAACACACGGATGACATCCTGTCCGGCCTTGGCTTCAACACAAACCGCATTGCCTCCCTGCGCGAGGCCGGTGCAGTCCAATGACCGCACCGAGCCCGGCAGGGCTGGACACCATGACCCTCGACGACTCCGGGTCCGTGGCGACCCTGACCATCGGAACAGGCCAACGCTTCAACGCCCTCGGACAGCAGGAATGGGAGACCCTGGAACGCGCCGCCACCTCACTGGCAGAACACGAAGCGCTCAAAGCCGTTGTCGTCAGGGGCCGGGGAGGTGTGTTCTGTTCCGGCTCGGACCTGCGGGAATGGGAAGGCACCTCCCCCGACACTGTCAGCGCCAGCTTCGCCGGCATGGAAGCAGCCCTGCAAGCCATCGAAGATCTCCCCGTCCCCACCGTGGCCGCAGTCGAAGGCTTCGCAACCGGGGCAGGATGCCAACTCGCACTGGCCTGCGACCTTCAACTCATGAACCACTCCGCCAAAATCGGCATGCCCATCGCCCGACTGGGCCTGCTGGTGCCGGCGACCTTCGCCAACCGGATGTCGCTGCGGATCGGCCCGTCCAGGACCAAGGACCTGCTCTACGGTGGACGGCTGCTGACCGCACAGGAAGCCAACGACATCGGCCTCATCACCACAGTGGTAGCTGACGACGACGTCGACGCGGCACTAGGAGAACTCCTCGCCCGCTGGGAATCTCTTTCGGCCGCATCACTACGGGCCTCCAAAGCCGCCGTGGATCTTGGGTTGAGCCCGGTGGCTCAACCCGCCCGGCATGCGCCACAAGGCCCCGCATCCGACCCGCAGGAATTCGCCTGGCGGGTGAACTCCTTCCTGCACCGCCATCTGAAGGGGAAGCCCCGCCCGTCCTGAGCAAATCAATCACGCGTTCCTATGTCGCATTGAATGGCATTGGATTAAAGTGGCACTATGTCCGACACCGCAGGACGCAAGTTGTTCCAGCATTCAGGAACGGCACTCATCTTCCGGGGAGCCTTGGCCCTTCTGTTGGCCTTCCTTGTCGCTTCCTTGCCGGTCGCCACGGTGTTTGCCCTCGTCTACGTGTTCGGCGTCTTCGCCATCACCGACGGGCTCACCAACATGGCCCACTATTTCTACGACCCTGCGCGCCACTCCCGCTGGAGCCTGATCGGTGGCTTCATCTCCGTCGCGACCGGCATCGTGGCCGTTTCGTGGCCAGGCATCACCGCCGCGGCACTGGGCGTCCTCATAGGAGCATGGGCCCTGGTCCTCGGCATTTCGCAGGTCATCCTTGCCATGGACACCAGGACGACGGTCAGGGCTTGGTGGATCTGGATGTTGACGGCGTTGGTCACCACTTTGTTTGGGCTCTTTGTGCTGGTCAATCCGGGCGCGGGATTCCTGAGCGTGGTGGCTCTCCTCGCGACATATGCCGCGGTCAGTGGCGTTTTGTTGATCGCCTCCGGCATCAAACTACGCAGGCGTGCCTCTTCTTCGGTGATGCTCGCCCACTAGCCTTGTGGCAGCAATCTGCTGCGAGGGGATGCGCCAGGTCCCAAGTTCGGTAAGTTAGTGGCTGTGAAGATAGCTACCTGGAATGTGAATTCGCTCCGCGCACGTGCCGACCGCGTCGAGGCCTGGCTGCAGCGCAGTGACTGCGACGTCCTCGCCATGCAGGAAACCAAGTGCAAGGACGACAACTTCCCATGGGAGCTCTTCGAACGCATGGGCTACGAGGTTGCCCACTTCGGCCTGAGCCAATGGAACGGCGTGGCGATCGCCTCGCGTGTAGGGCTCGACGACGTTGAGCGCACCTTTGTTGACCAGCCCGCCTTCGGAAAAGCCGGCAAGGACCCCGTCCAGGAAGCCCGTGCGATTGCCGCAACGTGTGGCGGGGTCCGCGTGTGGAGCTTGTACGTTCCCAACGGCCGTTCCCTGGACGACGAACACATGCCGTACAAGCTCAAGTGGCTGGACACCCTGAAGGGCCACGCCGCCGGCTGGATCACGGAGAACCCCGAGACCCAGGTGGCGCTCATGGGCGACTGGAACATCGCGCCGCTGGACGAGGATGTCTGGGATATCGATTACTTCCGGGCGAACGCGCTCACCCACGTCAGCGAACCTGAGCGCGAGGCCTTCCGGGCGTTCGAAGCGGCCGGTTTCACCGACGTCGCGCGAGCTTACACCCCGGGTCCCGGCGTCTACACCTACTGGGACTACACGCAGCTGCGGTTCCCCAAGAAGGAAGGCATGCGCATCGACTTCGTCATGGCCTCCCCCGCGCTGGCCGCCCGTGTCACCGGGGCCTCGATCGACCGCGAGGAACGCAAGGGCAAGGGCGCCTCGGACCACGCTCCCGTGATCGTGGAGCTCACGGACTGAGCAGCAACAATTGACGGAGGAGGCGGGCCCGCGATGAGCGGAAAGCTATACGGGAGCCAGGCAGGGCTGCCCTTCTCTTCAGCCTTGCGCGTCTACGAACCACTCGAGGCATTCCCCGAGGACCAGCGGCAGCAGCTCGTGGCGAGCGGCACCCGCAGCGGTTCGCGGGCCGCCGTCGAAACTGCCGAGCTGCTCGCTTCCCTCGGACGGGTCACCCGTAAAGGCGGGGACCCGTTCCCCACCGGCAGCACCGATTTGGTCCGCATTACGCGGGTTCCTTCCGGAGATCCGAACGACCCCGACGCCGGCCGGCTGCTTTACTGCCCCAGCCAACTGGTCATCCGGGCAGGATTGGCGGCCAATGCCCTCATGGAAGGTATCCACGGACCCCTCGCGGACCTGCTCATCCCCGTGGACCAGCGCGACCGGCACCAAGCACGCATCGACCGCATCAACGCCAGCCACGACGCGAAACGCGTGCACACGCGGGCCTCCACTTGGGGCATCCCCTTCAGCTGGTTCTCGCTGTTCCAGGAGTCGGACCGTAAGGATGTCGTGGAATCCGGCGGACGCATCCTGACGGTCAGGGTCTGGGCCTCGCTGACGGACGCCTTGGACCGGGCCCGGTTCGCCGTAGCCAACCTTGCCCTCGCCGCCCCGGACCTGGACATGTTGGACGACCTCACCCAGCTCACCGAGTGGCTCGAATTGTTCCATGTGCAGTCAATGGTCGAGCTGGACTATGGCGCCGTGGCGGACAAGGTGTACCCGGACGAGTCGCCCATGGATGTCAGGCTCGGCATCGAATGCCTGGCCGAGGGGGACATGACAGGGGCGGCCGCGGCTTATCGCAGGCTGGCTTCCCGCTGGATCCCCATCAGGCAGCTGGCCCGGGCTTCCTAGCTCCTGGGCCGAACTAGCCCCTGGGGCGAGGCGGACCGGTGGTTTCGCGAACGATCAGCCGGTGGGGTGCTTTCATGGACCGCACGGAACCTGTAGCCCCGGCCAATTCGTCCAACAGCATCCGCGTGCCCAGTTGGCCTTGTTCAACGGGGTCCTGGGCCACGGTTGTCAGGCCCATGGCCTCGGCGAACTCATGGTTGTCAATGCCGATGATGGACAAGTCCTCCGGTACACGGACGCCACGGCGCCGCGCCTGCAACATGGCTCCCATAGCCATTTCATCTGAAGCGCAGAAGATCGCCGTCGGTTTAGGCCCCGGCTTGCTCCAGAGCTCGTCGAAGGCTTCCTGGCCGCTGCCCACCGTGAAATTGCCGAAAATGTCCCATTCCGGCGGCATGGAGAAGCCCGCGCTTGTCATGGCATCCGTGAAGCCATCAACGCGCAATCGCGGGACGGTGAAGTTCAGGTCCGAATCGTCCTGGCCATGCAGCAGGGCGATCTCCCGGTGACCGAGGTTCAACAGATGCATGGTGGCTTCCACCGAGGCGGCGTAATCGTCGATGCCGATGCTGGGGCAATCCTCCACCGGACCGCCGACAATGACCAAGGGTATTTCGATCCTTTGGAGATCAGCGATTTCCTCGGGCGTCAGGGACATGCAAAGGACCAGGAGCGCATCGATCTGCTTATAGACCATCGTCTTGCTGAAGAGCCGTTCCCGCGCTCCGCGCTGCCCGCCCAAGTTGAACAGGGACAGGTTGTAGCCGCGAGCGTGGAGCTCGCGGTCTACGCCCTCAATGGCCTTGAAGAAGAACCAACGGTCCACGTAAGGGGCCAGGACACCGATCGTCCTGGTGCGGCCCGTGGCCAGTCCAGAAGCGGACGACGACGCCACGTACCCGAGTTCTCCGGCAACCCGTAGGATCTTTTCCCGGGTAGCAGGAGATACCCGGGGAAGTCCGCGCACTGCGCGGGAAACGGTGGCGGTGGAAACGCCTGCGGCCTGTGCGACGTCCTCAATGCTGGCTCCTGCGTGGCCGCCACGCTGGGACCGTTCACTCGTTTTTGCCACTCAAGCCCCCTCAAAGATTCCGTGCGGAAGCCGGGGGTTCGTTCCCAGACGGCAGATAACCAGCGTATTCCGCCTGGTTTCCCTCCGCCGATTCCGCGCTACTTATTTCGGCTGGCTGCTCACCTGATGCGCCTGGATGTCCGCGCTGGGAGCCGCCGGCGAAGCCGGAGCATCCCCCACAGGGCCAGCAACACCGCCAGCAGGCCCAGGGCCCAGCCCAGTGCGGGCTGGGCCGTGAGCTCGGCGGCCACCGTGATGACCAGCAGGACCAAGGCCCAAAAGCCGAGAAAACCGATCACGAGGTCGAAATCTTCCGCCGATTTCACTCGCGTGTGCTGCTCCTTGGCCGGGCCGCCGAGGGGCGGCCCGGCCGAATCCTGAGTTTGTGTCATTTGACAGCGCCGGCTGTCAGGCCCGCCACGATCTTGCGCTGGAAGACCAGCACGAGGATCACCAGCGGAATCGTCACAACCGTGCCGGCCGCCATGACGGCGGTGTACGGCTCCTGATGGGCCTGGGCACCGGCAAAGTAGGCGATGGCCACCGTAACGGTCTTGGTTTGCTCATTGGACAACTGGCTGGCGATGAGGAACTCGTTCCACGAAGCGATGAACGCCAGGATTGCGGTGGTAAAAACAGCCGGCGCAGCAAGCGGCATGATCACCTTGCGGAATGCCTGGCCCTGCGTGCAGCCATCAATTCGAGCCGATTCCTCCAGCTCCCAAGGCATTTCCCGGAAGAAGGAGGTCAAGGTGTAAACCGTCAGAGGGAGCACAAACGAGATGTTCGGAATGATCAGCGCCTGATATGTGCCGTACCAGCCGATGTTCGTGAACAGCTGGAACAGCGGCGTCACCAAGGCCACGCCCGGGAACATCGATGCTCCGAGGACAAAGCCGAGGACCAGGAACTTGAAACGGAATTCAAGCCTGGACAAGGCGTACGCCGCGAATACCCCGAAAAGCAGTGCGACCACAGTGGTTACCCCTGCCACCAAGAGCGAGTTCAGGAGGTTCCGGCCGAAGTGGTTGCCCAGGTTCTCCGAGAACACCGTCGTGAAGTTGTCCCAGGTGACGTGGGTGAAGAACGGAGTCGAGTCGAAGGTATATCCAACGTCGCGGAACGCGGTCACGATCATCCAGTAGAAGGGAATCAGGCACCAGATGAAGATGAGCGCTGCGCTGATGTACGTGCGACTGCTCGCCAAGCGTTCCCGCCGTCGGGCGGCTGTCTTGGGCGCGGCGTCAATGCTCACGGCTGTCATTTTTCCTGCCCCTTGGTCTTGGGTGTGGCTGAGGCGACCGCGTTGGCTCCCAAGAAGCGAACGAAGATGAACGCGACCAGGAAGATGATGAGGAACGTGATGGTGGACAGGGCCGCTGCTGAGTTGAATCCCTGACGGATCTGTTCAACCACCAGGATGGACAACGTTGTGGTGTTGTTCGAGCCCTGGGTCATGATGGCCGGGAGGTCATACATGCGCAATGCGTCAAGGACACGGAACAGGACAGCCACCATGAGCGCAGGCTTCACCAACGGCAAAGTGATCTGGGTGAAACGCTGCCAGGCCGAGGCGCCGTCGACCTTCGCGGCTTCGTACACTTCCGCCGGGATGATCTGGAGTCCAGCCAAAATCAGCAGGGCCATGAACGGCGTCGTCTTCCAGACGTCGGAAATTATGATCGCCCAGCGTGCCGGCCATTCGCTGCCCGTCCACAGGATCGCCGTGCCAAAGAGCTTGTTGGCGATGCCGTCGAAAGCGAAGATGAAGAACCACAGCTTCGCGGTAACGGCCGTTGGAATGGCCCACGGAACCAGGACAGCAGCGCGAAGGGCGCTGCGGCCGCGGAACGTCCTCGCCATGATGATGGCCATCCAGAACCCGAGGACAGTCTCCAAGACTACCGTGACCACAGTGAAGAAGAACGTCGTCCCAACGGCGCTCCAGAATTGGGAACCGAGAGTGCCGGGAGCACAGGCAGCGGGGCCACATTGCTGGGCCAACCAGTGGACAAAGTTATCGAAGCCCGCGGGTCCACCCTGAACGAATAGCTTGGTCGCCGGGTCAAGGCCCTGGTCCTTCTGGAACGCCATGATAATGGCGTTGACCACCGGGTATACGATCACGACGGCGAGCAGCACCAAGGCGGGGGAAATCAACCAGAACGCCCACCGGCCTTGGGACGTGGCTGCCCGGTCCTGTCCTACTTCTTTTTGAACTTTTTTGGTTTTGGGGCTTGGTGTCTCTGGCGCCCGCTTAGGCTGCGCAAGGGTGGACATTTCCCCTCCTTCCGGAAATTGATAGTGTGCCCCCCGGGCGGCCGTCCGCCTTATGCGCCGGCCGCCCGAGGTTCACTGGAAGTGTCGCTATTGGCTGGCCGAGTTGATGGCCGTGTCCATATCCTTCAATGCCTGATCGACGGACTTGTCGCCCTTGATGGCAGCGTAGGCGTTGTCCTGGATGGCCTTGGTGACGGCCGGGTAGAACGGTGTGACCGGGCGCGGCACGGCATTCGAAATCGAGGTCTTCAGCACCGGAAGGTACGGCAGTTGCGTGACCAGCGTCGGATCGTCGTACAAGGAACTCAGCACCGGGGCCAGCGATCCCTGCGTTGCGTAGAACTTCTCGGTTTCTTCGCTGGTCATGAAGGTCAGGAAGTCCTTGGCCGTGGCCTTGTGCTGCGAGTAGACGCTGACGGCAAGGTTGTGTCCGCCGAGGGATGAAGCGCCAGGGCCGCTCTTACCCGGGAGCGGGGCCATGCCGAAGGTGTCCTTCACCTTGGATGAGCCGTCCGTCTTCGCGAGGTTGTAGACGTAAGGCCAGTTGCGCAGGAAGAGGAGTTTGCCGTCTTCGAAGGACTGCCTGCCCTGTTCTTCCTGGTACGTGACGCCCTGCGTGGGGATGTTTCCGTTCTTGTAGGCGGTGACCAGGTTGTCAAGGCCGGCCTTGGCCGCCGTGGAGTTTACACTCGATTTGCCGTCGTCTCCAACGATCGTGCCGCCTGCCGTGTTGATGGCTTCAGCCGCGTTCACCGTGAGGCCTTCGTACTTGGCGAACTGTCCCGCGTAGCAGTCGATGCCGTTCTGTTTCGCGATGGAGCACATGCTCATCATCTCGTCCCAGGTCTTGGGCGGGGTGGGCACCAAGTCCTTGCGGTAGAAAAGAATGCCGCCGTCCGAGGTCTGCGGTGCGGCGAAAAGGGTGTTGTTGTACGTTGCCGTCTTGACTGTGGCCGGAAGCATCTTGGAGGTATCGATGCTCATCTTGTCCGAGAGCGGTTGCAGCCAACCCTTCGCGGCAAACTCCGCTGTCCAGACGACGTCCACGTCAACCACGTCGTAGTTGGCATCTTTTGACTGGAAGTGCTGCACGAGGTCATCGTGCTGCTGGTCCGCCTGGTCGGATTGCTCCTTGAAAGTGACCTTCTGGTCCGGGTGCGCCGCATTCCACTTATCGACGAGCGGGCGGACAACGTTGCTGTTGTCCTTCCCCTGGACGTAGGTGATTGGACCGCGTCCGTCGATGTTCGCTGCGGCATCTCCGCCGCTTGAGGCTGTGCTGCCGCCACCGCCGCCACCACAGGCGGACAGGGACATGGCTAGCACGCCGGCAACAGCGGCCGGCAAAAGGTACTTGCGTGTGTTCATGCTGGGAACTCCTCAGTGAGTGGACCAGGTATTTCCGCTGTGCGGTTGATGTGGTGAGCCTCACATTAGTAAGCTTCCGGGTAGTAATGCAAGCGTTTACACAAAATATGTCATCGAGAGGAATCCAGTGCCGCACTCCCCGATCCCAACCCCCGGTTCCAGCAATTCCGCGTGGTGGGCAAGCGCCGTCGTCTACCAGATCTATCCCCGCTCGTTCGCCGATGCCAACGGCGACGGGATGGGCGACCTTGCCGGGGTCACCGCGAAACTGCCTTATCTCCAATCGTTGGGCGTGGATGCGGTGTGGCTTTCCCCGTTCTACAAGTCGCCGCAGGCTGATGCCGGATACGACGTGGCGGACTATCGTGCCGTGGACACCCTCTTCGGCACCTTGGATGACTTCGACGCCATGTTGGATAAGGCACACAGCCTGGGCATCAAGGTGATCGTCGACCTCGTGCCCAATCACACCTCGGACGAGCACGCCTGGTTCCGCGAAGCCCTCGCAGCCGCCCCCGGCTCCCCTGAACGCGAGCGCTACATGTTCCACCCGGGCAAAGACGCCAAACCGGGCTCCGGGGACGGGGCCTTGGCCCCGAACAATTGGAAATCCATCTTCGGCGGCCCCGCATGGACGCGGCTAACGAATGACGACGGCACTCCCGGCGAGTGGTATCTGCACCTTTTCGATACGAAACAGCCCGATCTCAACTGGGACAACCCGGAAGTCCACGCAGAGATGCGCTCGGTGCTGCGCTTCTGGCTGGACCGCGGAGTTGACGGCTTCCGGGTGGATGTTGCCCACGGCCTGGTCAAAGAAGCCGGCTTGCCGGACTGGGAAGGCTCTGCCGCCATGGTCGAAGGTGGTCTGTCCGCGCCAGGCGCCCACAGCGAAGCCGTCGAACCGCACACCGCCAGGCTTCACGTTGTCCCTCCGGCCGGAAGCTCGGCAGCCGTCGCGACCGCCGTCGAGCACAAGGTCAAGCCGCCCCTGGACCCGCCGTCGCCTTTCTTCGACCAGGACGGCGTCCACGAGATCTATCGCGAATGGAACAGAGTCCTCGCCGAATACGACGGCGACCGCATGCTGGTTGCCGAGGCGTGGGTGGACCCTGCGGAGCGGCTGGCCCGGTACGTCCGCAAGGATGAAATGCAACAAGCCTTCAACTTTGATTTCCTCTTGGCAGGCTGGGACGCGGAGCGCATGGCGGAGGCAATCGAATCTTCGCTGGACGCGGCGGGATCCGTCGAGGCGCCCTCCACCTGGGTCCTGAGCAACCACGACACTGTCCGGCACCCCAGCCGCTTCGGGCTGGCAGATCCCACCACTTTCCCCAAGGGAATCGCAGCCGAAGACGAACAGCCCGACGCCGTTCTAGGACTGGCGCGGGCAAGGGCCGCCTCGATGGTGTCCTTCGCCCTGCCCGGCTCGGCCTATCTTTACCAGGGTGAGGAACTCGGCCTGCCGGAGCACACGTCTCTGCCGGCCGAAGCGCGTCAAGACCCATCATTCTTCCGTACCAAGGGCGTGGAGCGCGGCCGCGATGGGTGCCGCGTGCCCCTGCCCTGGAAATCCGCCGAGCCCGGCTTCGGATTCTCGGACCCATCGGCTGGTCCGGGCGGCGCCGGTGCTGCTCGCATAGCACCCGCAGCGCCCTGGCTGCCCCAGCCCGAAGCGTTCGGCGAGCTGGCGGCGGACGTCCAGGCCGGCGTCGGGGGCTCCACCCTGGAGCTGTACCGTTCCGTCCTGGCATTCCGCCGCTCGCGCCGCCTCGGCTCAGGCACGTTCCAGTGGGCTGAAGAGCACGATCCCGCTAACGGCGTCCTGGCCTTCCACAACCGGGACGTTTTGGTAGTGGTCAACATGGGTACTACTGACCTCCCCGTGCCGGCCGGGTTCCGGGTGGAACTCTCCAGCGACGGCGGCTCGGGCGGGGTTTCGATTGTCCCGAACAGCGGGGCGTACCTCGTGGCGGAGTAGGGCCTTCCCTTCCCGACCTTCTTTGGCGCGAAAACGGGGCCGACACGCACAACTTGCTGCGTGTCGGCCCCGTTCTATAGCCAAAGAGGGTCAAGAAGGCGCCGTAATGGCGAGGAGCCTACTTGCCGCCCTTGAAGAAACCGGCGATCTTGGAGCCGAGGCCCTTGGCGTTCTCGGCCACGTCGCCCGCGATTTCCTTGGCGTTCCCGGCAACATCGCCCGCGAGGTCCTTGGCTTTCTCAGCCACGTCACCCGAGAGGAACTCCTTGACGTGCTCAGCGGCATCGCCTGCCAATTCCTTCGCGTTCCCGACCGCTTCGCCGGCGAATTCCTTGACGTGTTCCGCGGCATCGCCTGCGACGTTCTTGGCCTGTTCAGCCGCGGCTTCGGCGGTTTGCTTGATGTTGTTGTCTTCTTCGCTCATGGTTTTCTCCTTGTTCCTGGTCCAAGTTTTTTGGTCCATCGGCTTGACTCGGACCCTACGTCCGGTGCCGGCCGGGCAAGCCCAACCAAAGGGAAGAGTTCCCCCTACCCTTCAAACTATGGCCCACACGGACACCTCTGCAACGCAAAATGCCTGGGAGGTAACGTAGCTATCGCATTAACACGGGTTGCTATCAGTTCAACGAACGCGCTCGGCCTTGCTGAACCGGGTCCGCGCGCCTGCCCCGATATGAATCAAAACGGGAGTCCTGCGTCCCACCACCACGTCCAGCGCCTCCACCAGCCGGGAGACGTCCGCGGCCAGCAGGTGCGGGGAAACGCCTTGACGGGGCTGGACCCTGACCCGGAGCCCGGGACGACCATTGACCTCGTAGGTCGCCACTGTTACGCCCGCGAGATCCGTACGTTCCGCAAGGGCCGCCTTGAGCGCCTGCTCGGCAAGGTTCCCGCCGATGTTGACGTCGCCAGGCGTCCGGGCATCGTCGTACTCCGACACAATGAGGTTGGCGCGGCCTTTGCCCTGCTGCGACACCCAGGACACCATGAGCACGATCAGCACAACCAGCACCGCTGCCGCGGCAACCCAGAGCCAGCTTTCCTGCCGTCCTGGAATGCGGGTCTGCTCAGAGAGGTACTTGGCGTGTTCCCAGAGGCCGGCAGACCAGCCTTGCCACCAACTTCCCACGGCGGGAACGGTGGAGAGCAGGACGAGGAGAATGCCGATGGCCAGCAGCTTCAGGCCAAGGATGCCGATCAGGATGCGGTTGAGGACGTGCGGGGTACCGTTCATGCCCCGATCACCCCGGACGTAGCGACATGGACGCGGACTGAAGGCATGGGCGAAGGGGCCATCTTTTGAAGTTCATCCTCGACGGCGGCAAGGATCCGTTCCTCGTGCAAGGGCACGCCCGAGGTAGGCCGGACGTTGACCACAACCAGCCGTTGCGAGACCACCACCATGACTTGCTCTTGGGTGACATTCGCTGCGGTCCGGGCAGCCCTGGCCAGTGCCGAAGCGATGACCTCGTCGTCCACCACTACTCCGGTCCGGGGATCCTCCAGCAAGTGCCGGGACTTTCGGCCGGGCAGGACCGCGTTCAAGAAGAAGATCAGGCCCACCATGGCCACAACGCCGCCGAGGGCGCCAAGCAGCAAGGGCGAAATACCTCCGGGCAGGGCAGTGAGCCGTTCGGCAGCCGTTTGCGGATCGATGAGCCACGGTGGTTGGCCAATGGCACGCAAGGCGGATTCGAGGAGGGCGTAGACACAGGCCGCGATCACAAGGGCCGCGGCCAGCCCCGCCATTCCCGCACGCGAGGAACGGGTCTCACGCTTCAGGATGCGCTGGAGTCCGACGTCGATCGGGTCGCCGACGTCTGAGGTTCCTGGTGCCTGGATGACGGGGGTGTCGCCATCGGCCGTCTGCGCGTGCGCAGTGTCCGGGTGGCTGCGCCGGGCGTGCGGGGTCTGGGCGTGGCTCATTGGACGCGAGCTCCTTCGCTGATCCGTGCGCCGCTGATCCGGATATCCACGCGGCTCAAGGTGGAACCGCTGAGCTGCGTGACGCGCTCACGGATGGCCGTCTTGGCAGCTACCGCCCGGTCCCAAACCGTCCCACCATATGCCTCTACCCGCAGGGGGTCCCTGAGGACTTCCGTCAGCGAGGGCACGCGGATCGGGGCGGCAATCGAGAGTGCCAGGAGGCCGTCGTCGTCCGACCATTCGGCGCGAACATCCTGCGCCGAGACGCCGAGCGCTTCCGCGGCGGCCGCCTGGGCCAAAGTGGTGAGGGCCTGGGTGCTGATTCGGTTGTGGCCAGCCAGGGAGACGGCGGGCTGCACAGCCTCAGCCGTGGAACTCATGACGACGAGCGGCGGCCGGTGAGGGCATCCAGCACGCTGCGCAGGTCAAGCTTTCCGTCCGCGGCGCGGCCCAGAAGTGCACCGATGCCCATGAAGAGAAGGGCGATGATGAAACCCCACAATCCGAATTGGAAGGCCATGAACGCCACGAAGGCGCCGATCCCGATTCCGACAACGGTCAAGTTCACTGGAGTGGCTCCCTTTCCGATAATGCGCCTCTTGTTCCGGCTTTGGCTGGAGGAGCAACGTACACGTCGTTGATCTCAACGTTGACCTCAATGACTTCAAGGCCCACCAACGATTCGACGGCGCGATAGACGGCCGCGCGGACCTGGTTGGCGACATCATGCAAAGGGTATCCGTAGACGGCCACCAGATTGAGGTCCACGGCCACTTGGGTTTCTCCGACCTCGGCGCGGACACCCGCAGCATGGTCCTGGCTGCCGACGGCATCGCGAATGGCTCCGAGGGCGCGCGACGGAGCCGAGCCGAGGGAATAGACGCCCGGAACAGCCCTGGCGGCAATGCCGGCAACCTTGGCGACAGCGGAATCCGAGATCACTGTACGGCCACTTCCTGCCACCGTTTGCCGGTCCTCGGATACCGGAGCCCCAACGGCTTCCGGTTCAGGCGCGGTGTAGCTTTCCTGCTGGTCCATTTAGCCCTCCCCTTCTCTTGAGTACCACCCTAGCGCTTGGCCAAGACAAGGCGGAGACAAGAGCAGAATCCGTCGCAGGCAGAAAAATGGCGCACGTGCACGGAAATGTTCGACTTTTGGGCACAACCCGAATAACCCGGGCTTTTCAACTGCAAGTTAAATGAAGAAAAGCGCCAGTTCCGAAGAACTGACGCTTCCCAGTGGTGGCTCCGACCGGCGTCGATCCGGTGACCTTTCGATTTTCAGTCGAACGCTCTACCAACTGAGCTACAGAGCCTTAGGTGACAATGTCACCATGATTGCCGGAATTTCTTCCGGCAATCAGAGCGACCCTGACGGGACTTGAACCCGCGACCTCCGCCGTGACAGGGCGGCGCGCTAACCAACTGCGCTACAGGGCCTTGCTTGTTTGCAGTATCTCTACCGCTTTTTTCAAGGCTTCCAGCTTACCAGACTTTCCAGTCCGGCCTGACCAGTTCCTTGCGTACCCCCAACGGGATTCGAACCCGTGCCGCCGCCGTGAAAGGGCGGTGTCCTAGGCCGCTAGACGATGGGGGCCTGGAACAATCCGAATTCGCGACGGTCAACAACGCTATGCGTTTACCGCTTCTCGCTCGTCCGAACTGGACTCTAAAACTTTAGAGCATAGTCGGGGATATTCCCAAATCGCACCCTGCGGAACGCAAACCAGGACGCAGTCCAGGCCTCAAACCGCCGTACAAATCCACTGCGTCAGAGTTGGCGGTTTCTTGTTGAAGACGTCCGAATTCCGCCAGTCCGTCGAGCCCATCCCGGGCTAGATTGGCATCATGGCCACAAGCACCCCAATCTCTCCGGCGACCACCCCCTCCCGGGCCATCAGTAAGCTCGGCATCGCCGCCGTCATCGTCACCGTTGTCCTCTGGGCATCCGCCTTCGTGGGCATCCGGGCCGTGGGACCCAGCTTCTCCCCCGGTTCCCTGACGCTCGGACGGCTGGTGGTTGCCGCCGTCGCGCTCGGCATTGTCGCCCTGCCCAGGCTCAAGCGCTGGCCCAAAGGCCGCGAATGGCTGCCGATCGTGGCCTACGGTGTCATGTGGTTCGCAGGTTACAACCTCGCCCTGAACGCCGCCGAGCACATGCTCGATGCCGGAACCAGCGCCATGCTCATCAACGTCTCGCCGATCCTGATCGCCGTCCTCGCTGGCGTCATTCTGAAAGAAGGCTTTCCGCGGTGGCTGATCATCGGCAGCCTCGTGGCGTTCGGCGGCGTTGCGCTCATCGCGCTCGGTTCGGGACAGCGCTCGACGGCGGATGTCGCCGGAGTGCTGTTGTGCCTCCTTGCCGCTGTGCTCGCCGCGGTGAGCGTGATTGTCCAGAAACCCGTGCTGCGCAAGTTCTCGGCGGCACAGGCCACCTGGTTTGGCATCATGGTGGGCGCCGTGTGCTGCCTGCCGTGGGCCGGACAACTGGTGGCCGAAGTGCAGGCCGCACCCGTTCCGGCCACTCTCGGCTTGGTGTATCTGGGGATCTTTCCGACAGCCATCGCTTTCACCACGTGGGCCTATGCGCTGTCCCTCATTGAGGCCGGGAAACTTGCCGCCACGACGTACCTGGTCCCGGGCGCCACGATTCTGATTTCCTGGGCGGTGCTCAAGGAGATCCCCACCATCTGGGGCCTCGTGGGCGGCGTCATCTGCCTCGTGGGCGTCGGGTTGACGCGGCGCCGGTCCCGCTAGGATCACGTCCCGCCGTCGAACCCCCGCCGCAACTACCTCGCCATCCCGGCGAGAAGCTCGCGGTGCGTGGGCGGGTTGGCTCCCGGGCGTCCCACGGTAATGGAGGCGGCCATGGAAGCCGTCTGCCCGATGCGTTCGAGAACCGTGGGCGCAAGCCCTTGGCTGCCGCGCAGCAGCAGCCCGAGGATCAGTGCCGACATGTAGGAATCGCCGGCGCCGATGGTATCCGCCACCACCGAGGTCACCGCGGGAACCGTCAGTTGGGTGTGCGGCGTCGCCATGAGGGAACCCTGGGCGCCGCGCGTGACGACGGCCAGGCCCGCACCGAGGCCCAGGATGTGATTGGCAGTCTCTTCCAGGGACTTGCCGGGGTAGAGCCAGAAGGCGTCGTCGTCGCTGAGCTTCACCACGCTGGTCAGCGGCACGAGTTCCTCGAAAATGCGGAGCGCCTCGCCGTGGCTGCCCAGGAGGTCGGTGCGGATGTTGGGGTCGTACGTGACGATGCACCCGCCTTGGGCCTGCTCCAGAAGAGTCCTGACGACGCCGGCACCGGGCTCAAGGAACGTGGCGATCGAGCCCGTGTGGAGCACCTTCGGGGCGTAAGGGAGCGCGGCGGGACCCAGCTTCCACTCGATGTCGAAGGTGTACTCGGCCGAACCGTCCGCGGCGATCTCCGCCGTCGCCGTCGCGGTCTTCGCGAGTGATTGCGAGCCCGGCAGGACAACCACACCGGCGCTTGCCAAGTGCGCGGCGATGGACTCGCCGCGGGAATCACGCCCAACGGCGGTCAGCAGCCCGGCCTTCACGTCGAGCCGCCCGAGGCCGTAGGCGACGTTCGCAGGCGAGCCGCCGGGGTATTCGGTCTGGCCTGCGGGCGAGTTGACGATGTCAACGAGGGCTTCGCCGACCACGACGACGTCGAGCGGCTCGGACGCAAGGGGCGAGTGGTTCATGGGTTCCTGTTCCTTGGTTGGGGAGTTTCAGTGGCTACTTGTGGTTTTCAGGGGCGCCGCCACGGAATGGCGTTCGATGAGGGGACATTCAAAGTATTCGGTACTGCCGTCACGTTCCGCGCCGGCCAGCAGCAGTTCGATGGCGCGCCGGCCCATCTCAACGAAGGGCAGTTCCAGCGTGGTCAACGCTGGCCGCAAGTGCGGGGCGAGCGTTTCCTGGTTGTCGAAACCCACCAGCGACACGTCGTGCGGGATCGACAGCCCGAGCTGGCCCAATGCTTGGTAGGCGCCCCAGGCTGTGCGGTCGTTCGCGCAGAAGATTGCAGTGGGTGGCTGCGGACCCGTCATGAGTGCAAGGGCATTGTCGAAACCGCCGGACTCATGACCGTCGCCGATCCTGTGGAGCCCGGAGTCCGGATTGAGGCCGGCTTCCTCGAGTGCGCGGAGATAGCCCGCATGGCGTCCGACGGCGGCGGGAAGCTCACCGTCCACTGCGCCGATGTTGATCATCGCGATGCGGCGGTGACCGGCGTCGAGCAGGTGTTTGGTAGCGGTGTACCCACCCAGCTCCTCTCGGGGGACGATGCTCGGAAAGCGCCCGGAACGGTCGCGCGAATTGAGCACGACGGATGGCACCTCGGCCAGGACGTCCGGCACGTCAAGGACCCGGTGGTACATGGCGGCGTAGACCACCCCGGCCACCTTGTAGGACAGCATGGCCTCCAAGGAAGCGGCCTCGAGGTCCTTGTCACCGCCGGTGTTGACGGTGAGGAGGAGCAGCCCGGCCTCCCAAGCCCTTGCTTGGGCGCCTTCGACGATCTTGCCCGCGAATGGCGCAGTGGCCACGAAGTCGCCCACGAAGCCGATCATGCCCGCCACTCCGTCGCGGAGCACTTTGGCGTGTGCGTTGGTCCGGTATCCGAGTTCGTGGGCGGCGGCATGGACCCTGCGCCGGGTTTCCTCCGAGAACCTGGTTCCCGCGGCGTCGTTGAGCACCAGGGAGACCGTGGCCTGGGAAACACCGGCAGCGGCAGCGACATCGTTCATCGTCGTGCCGGAGCGGTTTCCGGGGCGGGTCATGGGCCGGCCTGTCTCTTGAATGCGTTTCTGTTGAATGCGCTGGGAGTGCTTGCACCTGATCCGCACGGCTGGCCGGGCTTAACCTGGAGCCGAGTTATACGAATTATCAACGCGGAAAACTCTAGCTGCCACGACATCCGGCGTCAACGACCGGGCCACGGACTAGAGTCAGATCATGCCCGCGAATCTACCTCCCGGCCTGCCGATTGTTCCCGACGGCGATACCCCTGGCGGCCAGCTCATTTCCTCCCGGCTCCCTGGTGCTGGCGAGGGGGTTGGCACTGGCGCTAGAGCTGGGGCAGCGCAGTTCAATACCGTTCCATTCGAGATGTCGCCGGAAGACTTCGAGGCGGCCGTCAGCGATGCCTTGCTCCTGATCCCGGACAAGGCGGCCCGGGCCATGGACAACGTGGCCATCTTCATCGAAGACGACTACACCCCGCAGCCTGGAGAGGATCCGGACACCGTACTTCTGGGCCTGTACGAGGGTGTGCCGTTGACGGAACGGGACTCTTGGTGGGATGCCGGTTCCCTCCCTGACCGGATCACCATTTTCCGGCAGCCGATCCTGGATATCTGCGGATCCCGCCAGGAAGTAATCGACGAGGTGGCCATCACCGTGATCCATGAGATCGCCCACCATTTCGGCATCGGCGACGACCGTTTGCACGAGCTCGGCTGGGGATAGGCGCCGGGATCTTGGGTGCGGGCCGCACGCCGCGTTCCGGAACGCAGTTCCCGGACCACACCCACGGTTTCGGCTAGATAGCCACCGTCCCCGCGGCGCCGTCCACTGTGATCGTGTCGCCGGAACTGATCCGGGACGTGGCATCCGGGACGCCGACGACTGCGGGAATCCCGTACTCACGAGCCACGACGGCGCCGTGTGAGTTGGGCCCGCCCATCTCCATCACGAGTCCCCCGGCGGTCAGGAACAGGGGCGTCCAGCCGGGATCCGTGGAGGGCGCGATCAGGATTTCTCCGGGTTCGAGATGCGCGCCCACCGGGTCCATGATCACCCTTGCTACCGCCGTCACTGTTCCCGCCGAAGCCGGAGTTCCCAGCAGCATGCCGTCCGACGCCGGTGCCCCCGTCCCGCCGCTCAGGAAACCGGGCAGGGCTTCCGGCTCGGTGCCGTCGGAGAGCAGTACGCGCGGCACGTGCCGGCGCTTGAGTTCAAGTTCGTAAGCCTCGCGCCGCTGCGCTACCAGATCGTGGAAATGCTTGCCGTCCAAGCCGCGGCGGGCGTCATTGAAATCCAGGAAGAAGACGTCGCCGGCGTCATTGATGACTCCCGCGTCCGCCAAGGCCTCCCCTACTTCCGAAAGCTGGGCGCGGACCGCGGCGAAGCCCCGCACGAGGTGGTACTTGGGAAGCTCACGCAGTCCCGCAAACATGCGTGTCCGTTCAAGGGCCATTTTCACGATCCTCGCGTGCAACGGACTCTTGGACCGTGCACGGGCCACCAGCACGGCGACTTGCTCCTCGGCGTCGTGGGCAGCTTTTTCGAACTGTTTGTCCGGCGCCAGGCGGGGATCGTCGAGGCGAAGGTAATTGACCAGGACTCCGATGATGTGGGTGGGGTCGTCGGACCAGCGGGGCATGCCCAGGTCGATTTCCGCGATGGCCCGGTGCCCGTAGTCGCGCAGGAACGAGGCCAATCCCGCCTGCGCGACGACCGGAAGCCCGCCGCCGCGGTAGCGCTCCGCGAGCTCAGCGGGATCGCCACCGGTAAAGGCCTCCGCGGAAGCGGGATCGTCGCGGATGCTGGCCGAGAGCCGCCACAGGGCAAGGTCCATTTCGGTGGTGACGTTGTTGGGCAGGCCGCGGATGATGGTTTGAAGCTCATCCCAGGAGGCCTGCTCGCCAAGTATCTTCCGGACCACCCCGATCATCGCGAAGCCAAGAGCTACCGGAGGCAGGATATTGGGCAGTATGGGGAATAATCCCTCGCGAAGTATCCGCTCGGCGTTGTCCAGCTTTTCACGGGGAGCGGCATCGGCGGGAACTTCATGTATGGCCTTCAGTTTCCCGCCCAGCTGTTCCACCTTGTCGAGGGCAACGTCCGGCCGAAAGAGGGCGCGCAGGAGGATCTCCGGAAGGCGGAAGCGGAGCACGATCGGGCCAACGTGCCTGAGCAGTTTGAAGGGCGTCTTGCTGGTGACGGCGAAACGCGGGTCCTCGAACAGGCCGCGCACAATGGCCGCGGAACGTGCTTCCATGACGTCGAAGATCCTGGGCACGATGGCCCGCCCGGCCTTGCTTCGGAACACGGAAGTGAGGTCAAAATAGATCCGCTCCCCTGCCTCGTAGTAGGGCGAAGGCCCGTCCCGCGGTTCGGGAACGCGGAATCCCGCCGCGTCGGCTACCGAGGACCCCATGAGCCGGATGCCCGCGAGGCCCATGGGAGTCAGGGGACGGGTGAGCCCTTGGGCGAGGCTGAAGCAAAGGTACGCGTGGGGCCCGGGGACTGCGGGTTGGCGGGTCATTTGGGGGTAGAGCGTGGTGATAGGCCGGGCTTGGGTGAGCCACAGTTTGCCGTCGCCATCGATGGCCCATTCGGTGTCCTGCGGTGCTCCGTAATGCTCCTCGACGCGCTGGCCGAGAACAGCGAGCGCCCTGATCTGGGAGTCGGCAAGGCAGGCATCCCCGGCTGTTCCGTCTTCGGCCTGCGCCGCCGGGCCGAGTCTTTCGGTCCCGCCGCCGGGAATGGAGCGAATCACGAGCTTCCGGTCGCCGATCCTTCGTTCCGTGATCCTGCCGGTGAGGGAATCCACCACAAAATGGTCCGGATTCACCGCGCCGGACACCACGGCCTCACCGAGCCCCGGGTTGGCGTCGATGACCGCCTCGCGGCGCCGCCCGGTCACCGGGTTGGCGGTGAACAACACCCCTGCAGCTTCAGCCTCCACCATCCGTTGGACGACGACGGCGAGCGTCACCGTGGCGTGGTCGATTCCGTTGCTTGCGCGGTAGCTGGCCGCCCGGTCGGTCCACAGGGACGCCCAGCACTTCCCGACGGCCTGCAGCACGGCGTCGGCCCCCACGACGTTCAGGTAGGTGTCCTGCTGGCCGGCGAAACTCGCAAAGGGCAGGTCCTCGGCCGTGGCAGAGGACCTGACGGCCACCGCGACTTCCGAGCCCAGCGCGGAGTAGGCCGAGCGAACGGCGTCTTCGACGTCGGCCGGGATCCCGGCGTCGAGCACCGCTTCCCTGGCGCGGGCCGCGAGGGAAGCGAGCCCCTCAAGGTCGCCGGGTTCCACGGCCTCAAGGCCACGGAGGATGTCCGGGAGCGCCGACCCGGAGCTGCCATCGGGCTGAAGCGCTCGCTGGTAAGCCTCGGTAGTCAGGCAAAACCCGGGCGGGACCGGAAGTCCCGCCCAGATCAGCTCGCCGAGATTGGCCGCCTTGCCGCCGACCTCTGGAAGCATGGTTGCCCGGATCCGGCGCAGCTCGACGATCAAGCGCGATGCCTCACCGGGCTGTCCGTGCTCCACCATTGCCGTCCGCCTGCGTCCACCGGTCCTTGGGTTTGCCTGTTATGCGGCGAGCATCGGACCGAAGTTGGCGCGGTCCGCCAGCCTGGGGTCCTCGCGGTCGGGAACAACCAGCACGGGCCCTTTGGCATGGTGCAGGACGCCATCCGACGTCGATCCCAGGAGCATTCCTGCGAAGCCTCCCCGCCCGCGCGTGCCCAGCACCACGAGTTCGACGCTGCGGCTCACTTCCACGAGAACCTCTACGGGCGAACCATCAAGTAGTTGAGTTTCCGCTGGAAGCTTGGGGAAGTGGCTCTTGAGCCACGCCAGGCCTGCGTCGAGCTGAACCCTGATGTCCTTGAAGAGCGCCTCCCGGTCCAGGGGTGCCGGAACCCACGCCAAGGAACCGCTGTACTCAGGTACGGCGCAGATGACGCGCAGCTTGGCGCCCATGCGTTCGGCCTGCTCTGCGGCTTCCAGGACGGCAACGCGGGCCTGTTCGGAGCCGTCCACGCCGACTGCGACGACGTTTTCGATCACGCGGGAACCGGCCTTCGCGCGTTCGGCCTTGATGTGCTTGTCGTCTGTGGTTTCGCCCAATCGGTCCGCGCAGAAGAGCGGGACTGTCACGGTGGGGCACTTGGAGTGCGCCGGCAGGGCACTGCTCACGGAGCCCAGGAGCCTGCCGACGAACCCTCCGCGTCCCCGGGTGCCGAAGACCAGGAGCTCGGCCGTTTCGGACAGATCGAGCAGCACGCCGGAGGCATCTCCGTTCTCCACCGATCCATCGACGTCGATGGCGTAGCCGGAAACCTTCTCGAGGGCCTGCTTGACGATTGCTTCGGCGCCGTCCCGGATAACGGAGTCATCCACTGTTGCATAGCCGCCATCCAGGCCGGAAGCCGCGAAGATGGGCACGGAGTAGGCCGTGACTACATGCAGGGGAAGCTGCCTGCGTTCAGCCTCGCGGGCGGCCCAAATGAGGGCGCATTGGCCGTGTTCGCTGCCGTCAACGCCCACCACAATCCCGCCTGGGGCAATGGATGGTTCCTCCCTGTTGCCTTCGGTCTCTGGTCGATGGCTCTCAGAGTGTTTGCCGTGCTGGTCCATGGGGCCTGCCTCCTCGCACTGCTGCTGATGTTGCGGCTATTCTGCCAGAGGCCGCGCCCACAACGTGTTTCTCGCTTGACTGCCGTGAGTTGCGGCCTCCAATGCTCACTATTCTCGTTTGCAAGGGCCGAATCAAGCCGGAAGAAGCGCATGTGGAAACCCGGCCGAGGGCGTGGAAATCTGCCGAATTGTGGCACGAAAAACGCATCGGCGGACATGCCGGTGCCGGGGCTATCCACCACGCGATTTCTTCTGTAATGTTCGAGGCACTGGTGACCGGGGATCGTGTTTTTCAACACATCAACGGCCATCATTCGCGACCGCTTGGGGACCCGGACGCCACCCCGGTGTTGCCTCGGCAACGCACCTTCAAAGAGGAGCCAAGCTGTGTCAACCATGCCTGCGAGTACGGAACGCACCACTGCTGTGGTCATCGGTGCCGGTATGCCTGGCTTGGCCGTGGCCAGCGAACTCAGCCGCTACGGCGTAGACGCCATCGTGGTGGACGGAATGTATGTCCCCGCACCCTCACAGCCGCTCAACACCGGCATCCTGCAGCGCTGCGACGCCGCGGACGCAGCGTGCCTCCAGGAGCGCAGCGAAATCCTGCGGCATCTGCGCAATTACGCAGCCAGTCACGGGCTCGATGTGCGAAACACGACGCGAGCCGTCCGGCTCGATCGCCTGGACGAAGTTGCCGTGGGGACCCAGTGGGCCGTCCACACTGCAAACGGAGTTCTCCTGGCCGACCACGTCGTTGTCACCCGTTGTGGACAAAGCCAGTTGCGGCGGATGCTTGCCGAGCTCGGCATCGCGATCGGCCAGAACCTCGTCGCAGCCATGCGCGCGATTGGAATGTACCTTGTTGGCGTCGGCGAACTTGCCACGCCCACCCCGAAGGAAGTCCTGCGCCAAGCCAAGGTGGTAGGCCAGGCGATATCCGCCAAGGTCTACCCGGACAGCGTGCACGGGGCCCTCACCGGCACCTTTGCAGCAGTTCCTGCCTTGGCCTAGGGCTTCTTCGCTGGGCTGCTGGGCTCGTCCTCGTCATCCTCGGAATCCTCGGCATCCGCGGAATCACCAGAACCCCCGCCTGCGAGCCGGCGTCGTGCCGTGATGCCCAGGAAGACCAGCAGGCCCGCGGCAACCACCGCGAAGACCACAATGCTCCAGGGAAACGGCTGGGAGGCATCGGGCACCTTCTCCGGCGTCGTCGTCGAACCCGGTGCGGCAGTGCCGGCGGTGGGCACCTCCACAGATGGTGCGGTGCTCGCGGAGCCGCTGCCCGCCGCCGTACTTCCTGCCTTGGCGGTGAACGTGAAGGTGCCTTCGATGGGGTGCGAATCCGAACTGACAACTCGCCAGATGATGGTGAATACCCCGGCAGGCGCGCCCGGCCGCAGCTTCTGCGACACTACGGCGTCCACAATCTCGACGGAACCATCTGCCCAGTTCTGGCCTGAGGCGTCGTTCACCCGGATCTGTGAGCCGAGCAGGAGCGGCCGGTTGTTGAACGTGATGGACACGGAGTCCGGGACGTTGGCAACCGTTGAGCCGTTGGCCGGTGACGTTGACTCGGCGACGTCGTGCGCGAAGGCGGGTGCCGCTGAGAACAAGGCGGCAGAGAACAGCACCGCGGTGAAAGCGACGACGACGGCCAGCATCTGGCGGATAGGGCGCATGAGCGAATGACTCCCTTGGTGTTGGATTCCTTACAGACTAGGCGAATTCGCGGGAGGTCCGAAGCCGCGGGCATAGGATTTGAGAGCACACTTCCCCGATCCCCGGAGACTTCCATGCTCAAGCAGGGCTCAGCCATCGACCGCTACTTCAAGATTTCGGAACGCGGATCCAACTACTCGCGAGAAATCCGAGGCGGCTTCGCGACCTTCTTTGCCATGAGCTACATCGTGGTCCTCAACCCCTTGATCCTTTCCGGGACGGACTCGAGTGGAGCTTCCCTTGGCTTCGCCGCCGTCGCCGCTACCACAGCCTTCGTAGCGGGCATCCTGACGATCCTCATGGGAGCCTGGGCCAAGCACCCCTTCGCCATAGCCACCGGGCTGGGCGTCAACGCCTTCGTGGCAGTCACCATTGCCTCACATCCCGGCCTGACGTGGCCGGACATGATGGGCCTGGTGATGCTTTCGGGCCTCACCATGCTGATCCTGGTGCTTACCGGTTTCCGGACCGCGGTCTTCAAAGCCGTGCCTGAGGCCCTGAAAACCGCGATCGTGGTGGGCATCGGCCTTTTCATCGCGCTGATCGGCTTGGTCAATGCCGGTTTCGTGCGCCGCATCCCGGACGCCGCCGGCACCACGGTCCCCCTGGGCCTGGGCGTCGACGGGAAGCTGCTTGGCTGGCCCACCCTAGTGTTCGTCGTGGGCCTCGTCCTGACCATCGCCTTGGTGGTCCGCAAAGTACGTGGCGCCATCCTGATCGGCATCATCGTCTCCACGGCCCTCGCGGCCATCCTTGAATTCACCCTGCACATCGGTCCGAGTTTCGACGGCAAGACCTACAACCCGCGCGGCTGGTCCCTGGTTGCGCCCAAGTTCACCGAGTGGGCTGCTCCGGACTTGTCCCTCATCGGCAAGGCGAACCCGCTCGGCGCGTTCCAGCACCTTGGCATCATCGCCGCCACGCTGTTGGCATTCGTGATCCTGCTCAGCATCTTCTTCGACGCCATGGGCACCATGGTAGGCCTCGCCAGGGAAGCAGGAAACATCGACAAGCACGGAAACATCCCCAACGTGGACCGTGTCCTGCAAGTGGACGCGCTCGGGGCGATCATCGGAGGCGGCTCGTCCGTGTCCTCCAACCAGATCTTCGTGGAATCCGGCGCCGGCATCGGCGAAGGTGCCCGCACCGGCCTCGCGTCGATCGTGACCGGCCTGCTGTTCCTGGTGGCCATGTTCTTCACCCCGCTCATCAACCTGGTCCCGTTCGAAGCCGTCGCCCCTGCCCTGGTGGTGGTGGGCTTCATGATGGTGTCCCAGGTGGGCAAGATCCACTGGCAGGACTGGGGCGTAGGCATTCCGGCGTTCCTGACCATGTCCCTCATGCCGTTCACCTACTCGATCGCCAACGGCCTGGGCGCCGGGTTCATTTCCTTCGCACTCATCCGCACCTTCCAGGGCCGGGCCCGCGAAGTCCATCCGCTCATGTGGGCCGTGGCCGCGGCATTCCTGCTGTTCTTCGGGATCGGTCCCGTCGAGGAAATCCTGGGCGTCAAATAAGCCATTCCGGAATACCGGACACCCGCCGCCCGCAAGCGGTACTTTTCGGTGCCGTCATGCGTTGAGCTTGAATCATGGAGATTTCCCCCGCTGTTGCCGATGTCCGCCCGACGCCGTGGACCGGCCGCTTCGACGGCGACGGCAACGAGCACCGCCGCTGGTGGCAAGCCGTGGCGCCCCACACTCCCGATGCAGACGCTCACGGCGCGACGGAAGCGGTCTCCCGGCCCGCCGTCGTCGTGGGCTTCCGCAGTGACGAAGGCGTGCTGCGCAACAAGGGCCGTATCGGCGCGGCGGCCGCGCCGGAAGCTATTCGCCAAGCTTTGGGCCCGCTGGCTTTCCATCTGGACCGGGACGTGTTCGACGCCGGGGACGTCGTTGTGGAGGACGGCTCGCTGGAGGCGGGCCAGGAGCGCGCGGGCCGCGTGATTTCGGAATTGCTCGACACCGGCAAGCTCACCGTGCTGCTCGGCGGCGGGCACGAAACTGCCTTCGCCAGCTACCTGGGCGTGGCCGGCTCGGAGGCTGTTGCAAGCGGCAAGCGCCTCGGAGTCCTGAACCTGGACGCGCACTTCGACCTGCGCGACGCACCGGTGCCGAGCTCGGGCACGCCGTTCCTGCAAATGGCCCGGGCGGAAGCCGCCGAGGGCCGCGAACTGAACTACGCCGTCGTCGGAATCTCCGAGCCCAACAACACGCGCACCCTCTTCGACACGGCAGACCGCCTCGGCGTGAAGTACCTGCTGGACGAAGACTGCTCCGCGGAGGCCGTGCGGGAATTCGTAGCACGGTTCCTGGACACCGTGGACGTGCTCTACCTGACGATTGACCTGGACGTACTGCCGGCGTCTGTGGCTCCCGGGGTGAGCGCCCCCGCAGCGTATGGCGTGCCGCTGCCCGTCATCATCGCCGTGTGCAAGCAACTTGCCGCGAGCGGGAAACTCCTGCACTTGGACGTTGCCGAGCTCAACCCCGAGTTCGATATCGACTCGCGGACCGCCAAGGTGGCCGCGCGCTTGGTGAACACGCTGCTGGCGTAGCCGTTCCCCAGGTGCCGTGCCCACCCAACTGACTCGCATTTGTTGTCGTTGTGAGCCCCCAAAACGACAACAAATGCGAGCTAGTTGGGCCTCAGCCGGCGTCGCGGGAGGTCACGTGAAGCAATGCCGAGAAACCCGGCGAAAGGCTTCGAAACCATTGTTGGCTCGCGCGCCGCAGCCTGCCTAACCTCGATGCACGTGGTGTACCCGAGAGGCCAGGGAGCTGCCTGCAAAGCAGCGCACGCGGGTTCGAATCCCGCCACCACGTCTCATGTGCCAGGCGCTGGGCGAAAACTCCCAGGCCCGAAGCTATTCTGACTGGAAGAAGATCTTCGACGACTCCGAACTCGACGGCGTCATCGCCAAGATGCTTAAGCTGGACGCCGTCAAGCGCTAGGCGAGTCATCACCGCCGCACGAGGCTCCGCCGGTGATCCAGATCCCAGAATGACGGACATCCCATGACACTTTGCTATCTTTTATGCAGGAATTGCCGCTCCCCCCGCGGCATCCTGCAGAAGGAGGCCCCCAATGAGCACTGCCACAATAGAAAACAACGAGATCCATTTGTCCTTTGCGTCCGTCGACGAAGTCCATGCAGGACTTGACGAAGCCGTCAGCACGCTCATCGAAGCCGCTGCCGACAACGGCCGCTGCGGGATCCTGGTAACCCGCCGGGAGCCCGGAAGCTACACGGTTGCCTTGGACGAGTCGATCCCGTTCGGCCAGACCCGCGAGGTCCTCGCCGCCTAGGAAGCCTAGGAACAGGTACCGACAACAAAACCGGGGCTTGTTTTCCAGACCACGCCAAGACGGCACGGAATGGGAAACAAGCCCCGGTTCTTTAACTCGATTTCTTGCAGGTCACTACACCCGGCGCAACTCCACGCCGTCGGACTTCATGAAAAGCTGTTTGGCGGCTTCGTCGGCGCCAGGTCCTGCGGGTTCAAGCCAGACAACGTTGCCGCTGCCCGAGACTTCCTGCACCTCCCCCGCCGCGACCACATGTGCGTGCCTTACGACTTCGATCCGCTCCCCCACCTTCAACGTTCCCCAGTTGGAAACGACGGCGGACTGTGCGATTCGCCTGGACAGGACTGTCCCGCGTGCCTTCATTGAACTTCTACCCCTTTGTGGATGTTCGTTATTTCAGTTGTGAACGGATATTCCCCGGCAGGCCCACGACATCGTCGGCGTGGACATGCCGTACCCCATAAGTTCTACTACACAGAAAGCGCCCCGGGGCACGTATTGCCAAACATTTCCGGGGCGCTTCCTATTGTTCACTCGAACAGTATTTTGTTCGGCGTCAGGCGAGAATTCCGACGGCGGATTCGGCGGCCGCTCGCACCTCGCCGGCGCCTACAAGACGGTCCGCCGCTTCCAACTCAGGTGAGAGGAAACGGTCAGTTCCGGGACCGTCGACGACGCCGCGCAGCACCTCGATCACGGCGGTGCCCGCCGGCCCCGGGGTGAGTTCGCCGCCGGACAGTTTGGTGCGGATGTCGAGGGCACGGGCGCTCGTCACGAGTTCCACGGCCAGGACGCGGCGCAGGTTCTCGATGGCCTTGCGTAGCTTGCGGGCAGCGTGCCAACCCATGGAGACATGGTCTTCCTGCATGGCGGAGCTCGGGATGGAGTCCACCGACGCCGGGACGGCCAAGCGCTTGTTGTCCGAGACGAGGCCGGCCTGGGTGTACTGGGCGATCATGAGGCCCGAGTCCACGCCGGGATCGTCGGCAAGGAAGGCCGGGAGTCCGTGTGAGCGGGCAGGGTCCAGCATGCGGTCCGTGCGGCGCTCGGCGATGGAGGACAGGTCTGCCACAGCGATGGCCAGGAAGTCCAGGACGTAGGCCACGGGAGCGCCGTGGAAGTTGCCATTGGAGGACACACGACCGTCCGGGAGCACCACGGGGTTGTCGATGGCTGCTGCCAACTCGCGGGAGGCCACGAGTTCAGCGTGCGTCACGGTGTCGCGGACCGCGCCGGCAACCTGGGGTGCGCAGCGGAGCGAGTACGCGTCCTGGACCTTGGTGTCGTTGACGCGGTGCGAAGCAACGATCGGCGAGTTGGAAAGCACGCGCAACATGTTGTCTGCGCTTGCAGCCTGGCCCGGGTGGGGCCGCAGGGCCGCGTGGAGCTCCGGCAGGAACACCTGGTCGGTGCCGAGCAGCGCCTCGACGCTGAGCGCGGCGGTGATGTCCGCCGTCGTAAGCAGCAGGTGCAGGTCGGCGATGGCCATCAGGAGCATGCCGAGCATGCCCTCGGTGCCGTTGACCAGCGCGAGGCCTTCCTTTTCCGCGAGGACCACCGGCTCGATGCCGTGCGCGGCGAGGAGCTCGGCAACCGGCTTCTTTCCGGCGGCGCCATAGAGCTCGCCGTCGGGGCCGGTGGCTTCGCCTTCGCCCATCAGGACCAGGGCGCAGTGGGACAGCGGTGCGAGGTCGCCGGAGCAACCCAGGGAGCCAAATTCACGCACGACGGGAGTGATGCCGGCGTTGAGGACGTCCACCATGGTCTGCAGGACCACGGGACGAACGCCCGTGCGGCCCGAGGCCAGGGTCTTGGCGCGCAGGAACATGATGCCGCGGACCACTTCGCGCTCCACTGCCGGGCCCATGCCTGCGGCGTGGCTGCGGATGAGCGACTTCTGCAACTGGGTGCGGAGTTCGTTGGGGATGTGGCGGTTGGCCAGGGCACCGAAGCCCGTGGAGACGCCGTACGCCGGAACCTCGCTGTGGGCGAGGCCGTCGATGTGGGCGCGGACCTTGGCGACCGTGTCCAAGGCTTCCTGGGAGATGGTCACCCTGGCGTCGTAGCGTGCGACGGCGACGACGTCCTCCGGCGTGACTCCGCTGGAGCCGAGGGTAACGGTCAGCGGTTCGTGTGTGGTGAGAGTCATTTTTCCTCGTTCTTCCCAACTAGCTGGCAGTTGTTGTCGTTTTGGGGTCCCATAACGACATCTAGTGCGAGCTAGTTGGGGTTGTCGGGTCGGGTTAGCGGGTTTCTTCCATGGGGATGCGGACGCCGCGTTCGTGGGCGACTTCGATGGCGCGGTGGTAGCCGGCGTCGGCGTGGCGGATGACGCCCATGCCGGGGTCGTTGGTGAGGAGGCGTTCGAGTTTCCGGGCGGCGAGTTCGGTGCCGTCGGCGACGGA
>NZ_JBFRHB010000008.1:0-120040 GCF_052115645.1 Arthrobacter sp. 2MCAF14
ATCAATGCCGTCCTCATGCGCGGAATCAACGACGCCGAGTCCCCCGACCTCCTGGCCTGGGCCGTGGACCGCGGCTATGAGCTGCGCTTCATCGAACAAATGCCGCTGGACGCCGATCACGGCTGGACCCGGCGGGACATGATCACCGCAGCCGAGATCCGCGAACTGCTCTCCCGAGACTTCGCACTGAGCCCGGACCCGCGCGAACGCGACGGGGCCCCGGCGGAACGATTCGAAGTACGACGGCGGGACCCGGCATCCGCCGAAGCCACGGGTCCGCTCCTGGGCACCGTCGGCATCATCGCCTCCGTCACCGAACCCTTCTGTTCCGATTGCCGGCGCACACGGATCACCGCCGAAGGCAAGATCATGAACTGCCTGTTCTCCCGCGAAGAATTCGACCTGTTGGGACTCCTTCGCTCCGGAGCGGACGACGAGGAACTCGCCCAACGCTGGCAGGACGCCATGTGGATCAAACCCAAAGCGCACGGCATGGACCACACCGGCCTCGGCGCACCCGACTTCATCCAGCCGGACCGCAGCATGAGCGCCATCGGAGGATAGCAATAACCACATGGACGCTGATGCAAGCCCCTGTCCCAGCACATCTCAAGCCGCATCAGGCTGGGCACTCGGGATCCGTCCCGGCAACAATGGCCTTCAGAAGGACCAGACGCCCCTTCGGACGCCAGCGTCCTAGTACCTCATATCGACTGGTGCGGCGCACAAGGCCGGCGGCTGCGGACGTGCCGCCATAATCTGGACCTGCTTGCCCGTCGGCAACGAATCTCGGCCAGGCGATTTCAGGGGTCATCTTCGGGTCGGGCGGTGAGGATTCGATTGGCGCTGGCCCGCAGGATGCCGAGCGACTCCTGGATCAGGGGCGATGCAATGCTGCCACTGCGCACCGCAGCGACAATGCGCCGCGAGGGCTTCCCCTTGCCAGTAATGCGCAGTCGAACCACGTTTTCGGCACTATGCAGGGGCGCCAGTCGCGGCAGCAGGCCCACGCCCAGCCCCGCACCAACGAAGGCGATCTGAGTTTCCCATTCCACGGCCTCATGGGCAATTCGCGGCGTCACCCCGACTGCCGTGAACGCCGCTGCGAATAGGGAATGGTAGGTGGATCCCGCAGCCTCGGTGATCCAGGGTTCCGACGCCAGCTCTTCGAGCGTCACTTTTTCCCGCGATGCCAACGGATGATTGGAGGGAATGATCACGTCCAGGGGATCGTCGAGCAGAACGGTCTGCTCGAAGCGCTGATCGTCCTCAACATAGGTGTCGGACTGCATGGCGACGATGACGGCGATGTCGATTCGCTCGGCAACCAATAAGTCGAAGCAGCGCGCCGGGTTGGCCTCGAGTACCTGCACCTCCAGCGACGGGTGTGTTGAGCGCAGGGTGGCGGCCAGAGGCGCGAGCAACTGGGCGGCCGCGGTGGAGAATCCGCCGAGGCCAAAACGGGTGGGCATCTGGTCGCCGGCCTCCATCGCCGCAGCGCGCAGGCTCTCCCATTCGGCTATGAGGGTGTCCGAGCCCGCCACGAGAAAACGGCCTGTGGCGGTCAGCCGCACACCCCGGCCGTCCTTCGTCAGCAGCTGCATTCCAAGCACGCGCTGGAACTCCCGTAACTGCGCGGAGACGGCGGAGGGAGAATAACCTGTGAGCTCCGCGGTTGCGCCAATGGTGCCGCACTGGGCAAACACCCGAAGTGTTATGAGCCGTGGATCGATCATGCATCAATTGTGCACTGTTATCTCCTAAATCTTGCGCTTTTGTTGCAGATCGATCGGTCCTAATCTCATGAATAAAACGTTCGACAACGGCGATTGCACCCACCAACCCTGGTCTCGATGGATCGCCCCCTACCCAGCCCTCCCGGGAGGAAACACATGTCTGCTCCAGTGAACGCGCCCCTCAATTCACGCCGAAAACTCGCTTCGTCATTGCCTGCCGAGCAGCTGGCGGAAATCACCGAGTTGTTCGAGTTCCGGCGCGTGGGGTATTCCCTCAATGCCCCCTTCTACACCGATCCGACGATTTTCAACATCGACATGGAAGCCATTTTTGGCCAGCACTGGATCTTTGCCGCCAGCATCGCCGAACTGCCGGAGCCGGGCGACTACGTCACCGTCGACTATGGGCCCTACTCCCTGATCGTGCTGCGCAACGACGACGGCGGCGTGAACGTCCTGCACAACGTGTGCCGCCACCGCGGAGCCCGCGTCCTGACCGAACCCGCCGGGTCAACGGGAAACCTGGTATGCGGCTATCACTCCTGGACCTACTCCCCCAACGGCGATCTAATCCACGCCTCGGCACCGGGGGAAACGAAGTTCGACAAGAGCTGCTTCGGCCTCAAGCGCGCCCACAGCCGCGTGTTCGCCGGACTCATCTTCGTCTGCATTGCGGACGAACCGCCGACGGATTTCGACGAAACCGGAAAGATCTTCGAGCCTTACCTCGCGCCCCACGATCTGTCGAAGACGAAGATCGCCTACCAGCAGAACATCATCGAGGAGGGCAACTGGAAGCTCGTCATGGAGAACAACCGTGAGTGCTACCACTGCGACGGCCACCCGGAGCTCGCGTGCTCCCTCTTTCCCACCTGGGGCCTGACGGAGGGCCTGATTCCGGCCCATCTCGAAGAAGTGTGGGACCGCAACAAGGAAGCACAGTCCTCGCTCGAGGAGCGTTGCCGCCGCTATGGCCTTCCCTATGAGGTCATCGAGGAGCTCGACACCCGCATAGCGGGAATCCGCATCTCACGGGACTCACTCGACGGCGAGGGCGAATCCTTCTCACCCGATGGGCGCAGGCTCTCCAAGAAGCTGCTCGGCGACTTGCGGGACTTCCGCCTTGGCCGCTGCTCGATGCACCTGCAGCCCAACAGCTGGTTCCATTTCCTCGGGGACCACGTCATCACGTTCGCCGTCTTCCCCATCAACGAACACCAGACACTGGTACGCACCACCTGGCTGGTGGCTGACGACGCCGAGGAAGGCGTCGACTACGACCTGGAGAAACTCACCTACACCTGGAAGCAGACCAATCTGCAGGATAAGGCGTTCGTGGAGCTATGCCAGAAGGGCGCCAGCAGCCCCGCCTACGAGCCCGGCCCGTACATGAAGAGTGAATACCAGGTGGAGGCGTTCATCAACTGGTACGTGCAGCGCGTGCAGGAGCACTTGGCATGATTGAACTCCTCACCGAGACGGCCATCCAGGAACCACAGCGCATTCGCGGCCTTGAGATGCCGTGGAACAGGGTGATGGGCAGCACAGAGGGACCCGCAAGCGCCGCCCGCGCATTGGGCCCCTGGCATCCGCAGGAGTTCTTGGCCGAGTGTGTCGAGACCGTTCCCGAGGTGGGCGGCATGATGACCTTCGTGTTTCGCCGCCGCGATGGTGCGCCGCTGGCGTTCCGTCCGGGCCAGTACGTGAACGTCGCCTTTCCCGTGAACGGCGAGGACCAGGACGCGGTGGACCGCAGCTACTCACTGTCCAGTTCGCCCACCAAGCCGTGGACCTTCGACATCACAGTCAAATGCGACCCCACGGGACAGGTCTCGCCGTGGGTGCACCAGTACCTCAAACCCGGCACCGTTCTCGACATGCTCGGACCGGTCGGGGCATTCCACCTGCCCGACGCGGACCGGCGGGCACGGTACCTGTTCCTGGCCGCCGGCGCCGGCATCACCCCCATCATGTCGATGGTGCGGACCATCCACTCCCTGCCCGGACAGGCCGATGTCGTGGTGCTCTACCACGGAGCGGCGGCTGGAGACTTTGCCTTCCACCAGGAGCTCGCCTACATCGCCTCCGTTGACTCGCGCGTCAAGGTCTTCTACTCCCTAGGCGACCGCAGCAAACCCGAGGGGTGGGAAGGGCTCACCGGAAGGCTGACGGCGGCCATGCTCGAGGAGGTGGCTCCCGATGCCAACGGCCGCCAGGTCTATGCCTGCGGCCCCGAGGGTTACCTGAACACCGCCACCGAGCTCCTCAAGAAAGTCGGCGTCGACGACACCTCCATCTACATGGAGTTCTTCTCGGGAGACCGCCAGACGATCCTTGAATACCAGGCCGAACTCGCGCTTGCAGTGGACATTGCGGAGGAAATCGCCGACGAAATCGCCCATTCCGCCGAGGACTACTACGAGAGCCAGCCCACTGCGTTCGGGCTCTACGAGCCTGGCTACGACGCCGAGGGAACCCTAATGGCCACGGGGCTGCCGCTGGAAACCGTCGACCCGGACGTGCCCGGTCCCGAAGCCCCCGAAGGCAGCCCGGACGTGGGACCGGAGGCCGGGTCCTCCGATGCCTCGAGCTTCGACACGGTCGGAACGGGAAGCCTCACCCTGTCCTTCATGCGCACCGGCATCAACGTGCGCATCGACCCCGCCGAACACATCCTCGGGGTGGCCCAGCGTGCGGGCGTCAGGATCGGCGCGAACTGCAAAGAGGGCATGTGCGGGTCCTGCAAGGTCGTCAAACTCTCCGGGGAGGTCGAGATGAACCACCAGGGCGGGATCCGGGCACGGGAAATCGAGGCAGGCAAGTTCCTGCCCTGCTGCTCCACCGCACGAACCGATTTGGTGATCGATGCCTAGCCGCTTCCAGCTGCTAGACCTCACTGGAAGCTTTCCCCGCTGGCATGTCAGATTCCTATGCTCAGGCCTGGGACGGCGTGAACCAGGGCACCCACGACTCGCCGGGCACCAGCGCTGTGACCGGTGAAGGGACACTTGAGGTCAGTTGAGTCTCTCCTGCGTGAGTTTGGATTGGCGTGCCGGCTGATCTCAGGTCAAAGGAAATACGGTGAAGGCATTCCTAGACCGCTTCACTCCCAGAGGAAGACGGATCCGTCATCTCTTCGGACGGCTCCGTCTTCCTCTGACCTTCAGGATGTCGCCAAAGGCCCCCTGACCTGAGGAAACACGTGCGAAAGTGGGACTCGAACCGGCTTCCGACCGCAGAAAACACAGGAAACTACAGAAAACATGTCCAGTACAGCCCCGGGTGTGTGCACATTGTGGCACCCTCATTTTTGCGCCAAGGCCGTCAATTCAGCCGCTACGCGCCATGCCGAAAACTTAACCCAAACGAGCTCTAAGCAAGCGGCCTTGCACCTAGGGGGCCAGTTCGCCCGCCCGCGTCCAGCCGAGGGCCTCGTACCGGTCCGCCGCCCCGGCGTCCACGGGCGCATAGACGACTTCCGCGCCTTCGACGAACGCTTCCTCCGCCAGTCGGGCCAGAACCACGGCCTCGTGATCGAGCGCCACAGCGTCGCCGTCCACTGCGCGCACCGGGCCCACCACAGCGAAACCATCGCCGAACACCACCCGGCCCCGCGCCAAGGGGCGGTCGAAGCGCGTCAGCTCCACGACGTCGTAATCCTCCAAGGGCGCCTCGAACACGCCGAACTCGGACTCCATCGGCGGCGCGCTGTTGACCTCGCCCGGCGGGGCGGTCATCAGGACGCCGACGGGAACTGTTTCCTCGCCCTCGTTGAGCCGCGCCCACAGGGGCCGCCAGTCGTGTGTAGTATCCGGTGCGCTCATGCACCAACCCTATCGTCGCCCCTGACTGCCGGTACATGCGGAGTAGCGGTTGAACGAATAGCCGGCCGACTGCGGCAGGGGTAGCGATCGGTTGAAAACCGGCGTCACCAGGCCGTTGAGGCAGCCTCACACGGGCTCCTCGGGCACGGTGCTAGAAGTGTAAGTGCACGAGGGCGTCGACGGTCACGGCGTCGGCCCCGGCGTGGCTGTCCGCGGCGGGATCATGAACGGCGTCCGCACCGGACACCTCATGGTCCGTGACACTCCCGGACAGGAGGATCCGCCAGCGAACCACCGGGGCCCGAGCATTCCGGCGCTGGACCGTTAAACGATCAGCCGGCGGGCGCGGCTGCGGACTACCGGAGTCCACTCCCCCGGGCCTGGCCGACGGAACCAGGCATGACGCTGCCGCGTTGCTCTTCTGGAACCCAGCCCAGGCCCGGCATGATGTCTTGGCAAATGATGGTTACCAGCCGGAAACCCTGGCCGCGTTGGGCGATCCTTACGCTGCAACCAAGGCACATCGGAAGCTGTTGAAACTGCATCGACCGTTGCGCATTGATGACCTGAAGTACGACTACCGGGAAACCCGTCTGTATCAGACCGCGCTGGCACCGGCAGGCTTTTCTGAGGGGATGAGCACGTGCCTGATTTCCGACGATGGCCAGTACGCCGGAATGCTCCATCTCTCCGCCGCTCATTTCCACAACTTCGACGATGATGCCCGGGACCTCATCGGCGCTCTCTCACCGATCGTCGCTGAGCTGTGCCGACGTCAAACGGCGGGCTACCCCACTCTCCGGCTAAGGGAAGACTGCAAAGCCGCCCTCTTCGACGGACAGGACGCTCCCCGCCTCGTCATCTCCCGGGACATGAGCAGCGTGGTTTTTCAGCCGCATTTCCGCGAATTCGTCGCCCGCTTTCTCGCAGGCGACGCAGCCTCCGTCTCAGGGCTCTGGGCCTCCGACGACGGCACGGTCGGCCTGGAAATCACCCGCACGGCCGCGGCATGGGCAGGACACCGCGACGTTGCCCTGATCGTTGAAACACCGATGGAACTTCCGTTCGGACTGACCACGAGGGAAGCCGAGGTCATCGATCGAATAACGGCGGGGCGCTCAAATCAGCAGATTGCCTCCGAACTCGGCATTTCAATCCGCACCGTCACAACACACGTGGAGAACATCCTCGTCAAAATGGCACAGGATCCCGATCGGGTGTGGCCGCGGTGGCCATCGGTGCGGGCCTGCGTCGGCTCGACCTAAGGTAGCGATCGTCGTTGCGCGGAGGCGCAACGACGTCGGGCCGTGAATCTGGGCTGGGACAGCAACTCCTTCAGCGAAGGTTCCTGGCTGGAAGGTCCAGGTCAGGAACAGCGACTCATTGACGGGGACCGCGTGGACGCCGAGGTCCTACTGACCCGCTACGGTGAAGCCCGCCTTACCCGGGAAGCGAACTTGAACCGATCAACGTCGCTCTTGCCGTCGAGGTGCATGCAAAGGACCGACAGAGCATCTACGCTCCCATCGCAGGTTCGATCACCTTCGACACCCAAACTGCCGTCCTGACGCTGACCGGCACCAACGACACCGTCATTCTGGAGGGACTATCGGGGGTCACCCACCCTCCCGGAAGGTCTACCGTCAACGTCGGGGATTCTCTCGGACTCATCGGCGCCGAGGGAATCACGGTCTGGCACACCCGCAGCGCGCTGGAGGACACCCGACCGCATCCGCCCCGTTTCGTCCGCGCTTCCGAGTAGTTCAATGGCTTGCTCGAGCCGGTAGACCGCAGGGGTCTGACGCCGTTGTTCTGGACTCATATCAACCCCTACGGACGATTCACCCTCGACATGAACACCCACCTGGACCAGGGTCCGGTGTCTCCGGAGTCGCGTGACCGTGCAGTGGGGCCCGTCTGGTCCGGGCGGCTGCCTTGTAGCGGAACGGATGATTTTTCGCGTCCTATTGGCCGGCGGCCACAAGCGCTCCCTGCGGCTGCTGACCATCATCCGAACCAGCGGCCCCGGTCGCCTCAATATTGGAACATCGAGCCGGTGGACTGCGTACGCCTCATCGTCCCGTGGAGCGGCCTCAGATCGGGGTCTTGGAGCCTTCCAGCAGGGAGAGGTGCTTTGCACCTCTCCCTGAGTTCGCCCAGCGGGAGTGGTTTGGCGGAGACGGCTACCCAGAGTAGATGGTGGCATAGGGTCGTTGAAGCTTGGCCAGCCGTGTAAGAAGCTCGTTGGAGGTCGGCGGGTTGGCTCCGGGCCGGCTGACCGTGATTGCGGCGGCCATTGACGCTGTTTGTCCGATGTTTCGGAGTGCGGCCGGTCCGAATGCTTCGTCGCCCCGGGTCAGCAGTCCGAAGATGAGTGCGGCCATGTAGGAGTCGCCTGCCCCGATGGTGTCGGCAACTTCGGTTTTCACGGACTGGATGCTGAACCGGGCGCCGGGTGTGGCGAGCAGGGCACCGTCGGCGCCCTTGGTGATGACGGCCAGGCGCGCGCCATGTTGCAGCAAGTGGGCGGCCACGTCGTCCGGGGACCATCCGGGGTAGAGCCAGTGTGCATCTTCGTCGCTGAGTTTGACGACGTCCGTGAGCGGAAGCAGGTCCTCGAAGATCGTCGTTGCCTCGGTGTGGCTGCCAAGGAGAGCAGGGCGGATATTGGGGTCGTAAGTGACCAGGCAGGACTGGTGGAACTGCTCGAGAAGAGTGCGGACGGTGCCGGCTCCAGGGGCCAGGAACGTGGCGATCGAGCCCGTGTGCAGAATTTTCGGGATCATGGCCGGGGCCGCAGGTGCCAGCCGCCAGGCGATGTCGAACTCGTAGCTGGCTGAGCCGTCGGGAGCCAATGTCGCGGTGGCGGTGGCCGTCCGTTCAAGAGAAGTGGATCCGGGAAGAAGCTCGACGCCTGCGCTGTGGAGGTGGTTGGTGATGGTTGTGCCGTGTTCGTCGTCGCCGATTGCCGTGAGCAGCCCGGTCCGGACGCCGAGCCGGCCAAGGCCGTAGGCGACGTTGGCCGGGGACCCGCCCGGATAACTGATGGATCCTTCGGGGCCGTTGACGATGTCGATCAGGGCTTCGCCGATGACGACAACGTCTATCAGCTCGTGGTTGGAGCCGTCCGGTTGGGGCTTGTGCATCGGGGTTCTTTCTTCGGGTTGACTGGTGGGAGCCCGGTATGGATCCGTCCGCGGACCTGTTAGCAGGTCCGCGGACGGAGAAGGGGCTCCGGTGGAGCGGGAGGTGCCGGTGGGCCTGTCAGGCCTTTGCGGCTCCTGTCATGATGGCGACGGCGTCGGTCATGCTGTGGGATTGCGGGGTGATGGTGGCCGCGCACTTGCCCAGGCGCTGGATGTGGATCCGGTCGGCCACATCGAACACGTGCGGCATGTTGTGGCTGATCAGGATGACCGGCAGGCCGCGGTCGCGCAGGTCGCGGACGAGTTGGAGGACCTGGTTTGATTCGCGCACGCCCAGGGCCGCCGTCGGCTCGTCCAGGACAACGACCTTGGACCCGAAAGCCGCCGCGCGGGCCACGGCGACGGCCTGGCGCTGGCCGCCGGAAAGATTTTCGACCGGAACTGTGACGTCCTGAAGGGTGGAGATGCCCAGGCGGGTCAGTTCTTCCTTTGCCTTCCTGCGCATGCCTTTGGTGTCGAGCATCCGGAACACGCTCCCCAAGGGGCCGGGGAGCCGTTCTTCGCGGCCGAGGAACAGGTTCGAGGCGACATCGAGGGCTGGTGAGACGGCCAGGTTTTGGTAGACCGTTTCGATGCCGTGGACCCGGGCGTCCTGGGGTCGTTTGAAGTGCACCTCCTGTCCAGATACGTAAAGTTCCCCGGTGTCGGGGATTTCGGCGCCGGTGAGGCACTTGATGAGCGTGGACTTGCCGGCGCCGTTGTCGCCGATGACGGCCAGGACTTCGCCCGGGTAAAGGTCCAGGCTCACGCCGTCGAGTCCGACGACGCGGCCGAAGGTCTTGACGAGGTTCCTGGCCTTGAGGATGGGTTCGCGGGTGGCGGTGGGGGAGGCTGCAAATTCTGTCATGGTCATGACTTGACCTTTCGGATCCACTGGTCGATAGACACGGCAACGATGATCAGGACTCCTACGGCGAGAGTCTGGTAGAGAACGTCCAGGCCTGCGAGTGAGAGGCCGTTGCGGAAGATGCCGACGATCAATGCTCCGAGCAGGGAACCCCAGATGGAACCGCGGCCGCCGAAGAGGCTGGTTCCGCCGATCACGACGGCGGTGATGGAGTCCAGGTTCAGGTCGACCCCGGCGTTCGGGCTGGCGGCGTTGGTGCGGCCGATCTGGATCCAGGCACCGACTGCCAGCACCGCCCCGGCGGCAAGGTAGACGCTCATCAGCACGCGGCTCACAGGAATGCCGGCCAACCGCGCGGCTTCCTTGTCATCGCCCACGGCGTAGACGTGCCGCCCCCAGGCTGTCTTGCCCAGGATGAAGGCGACGACGACGTAGAGCAGGATCATCATCACGACGCCGGTGGAGATGCGGACGGGTCCGATCGGGAAGGTGCTCCCCAGCCAGGTGAGCACCGGCGGCATCGCGGATCCGCGGACCGTGCTGCCGCCGGAGTAAAGGAGCGTCAGGGCGACGAAAATGTTCAGGGTTCCGAGGGTGACGATGAACGGCGGGAGCCGGAATCTGGTCACCAGGAAGCCGTTGAGTGCCCCGGCCGCCAGACCGACGGCGAGACCTGCAATGAGGGCGAGCGGCCCGGGGATGCCGTTGCTGACGGCGAGCTGGGCAATCACCATCGAGGACAGGATCATGACCGCCCCGACCGAGAGGTCAATGCCGGCGGTCAGGATGATCAGGGTCTGGGCGATCGCCAGGGTCCCCACCACGGCGACCTGCTGCGTGATGAGAGACAGGTTCTCCACCCGCAGGAAGCGTTCATTGAGGATCCCGAAGACCACTACCGCGATCAGCAGGACAATGGCGGGGCTCAGGGCCGGGTAGCGGTGGAGAATGTTGCGGATTCTGCTGAGGGGGGTCTGGCGGTCGAGGAATTCCTCGGCCAAATCAGCATGCCCGGCGCTCGGCGGGCCGGCGGTCTGTTGCTGGGTCACTTGAATAGCTCCTGAACTTCAATGTTCTATAACTGTTGTCGTGCTGGGGATGCTGCGGGGAGACGCCTTTGGCGCGGCTCCCCGCAGAGGGAGGCTTTACTTGCCCCAGCAAATCTGGGAAGCAGCCGTGGTATCGATGCTCTGCAGTCCGGAAACTGCCTTGTCCGTGACGAGTGCGGAGCCGGTGTTGAAGAAGTCCAGGCCCGCTGAGACCGTGGGCTTCTTGCCTGAGGTGGCCAGGTCCTGGATGGCCTGGACGCCCAGCTGGGCCATCTTCACCGGGTACTGCTGGGCAGTGGCGCCGATGATGCCGGACTTGACGTTGTTCACGCCGGTGCAGCCGCCGTCGATGGAGACGACCAGTACGCCCTTGTCCTTGCCCGCGGCCTTCAGGGCCTCATAGGCGCCTGCCGCGGCAGGTTCGTTGATCGTGTAGACGACGTTGATGTTCGGGTTCTTCGAGAGCAGGGTTTCCATCGCCGTGCGGCCGCCGTCTTCGGCGCCCTGGGACGCCTGGTTGCCGACGATCTCGTAGTCCCCGCCCTTGCCGCCGGTGTACTTGCCGGTCTTGGCCTCGTCACCGTTCTTCGTCTTGTCGGCGGTGTCGATGCCCAAACCGGTCAGGAACCCCTGGTCGCGGTTGTAGTCAACCGAGACGACCTTGTCGCTGAACAGGTCCACCAGCGCAATGGTGGCCTTCTTGCCGTCCAGCTGCGCCGCGGTCCACTGGCCGATCTGCTTGCCGGCCGCGAAGTTGTCGGTGGCGAAGGTGATGTCCACGGCACTTGCCGGGTCCGGCGGGGTGTCCAGGGCGATCACGTACAGCCCCGCGTCGCGGGCCTTCTTGATCGCGTCGACGACGGCGGGCCCGTTCGGCGTGATCAGGATGCCCTTGTCACCGCTGGAGATGGCGTTCTCGATGGCCTGGATCTGGGTGTCTTCGTCGCCGTCGGACTTGCCGGCAGCGAGCTTCAGGTCGATATTGCCGCCTTCGGCTGCTTTCTTCGCGCCGTCCTCCATCGCCACGAAGTAGGGGTTGGAGGTGGTCTTCACGATCAGCGAAACGCCGATCTTTCCGGCGGCGCCTCCGCTGGAGGAAGAGCTGGAGGAACTGCCTCCGCAGGCGGTCAAGCTAAGTGCGCCGAGGGTCAGGACTGCGCCGGCGGCAAGAAGGCGGGTCGCGGCCGGCCTCGGGGCTTTGGAACTCAACATTGAAACTCCTGTGTTTGTGGCGCCCTTCCGGCGCCAGACAACGATGTCATGTATCATGTAACCAAGCTCACACGGTGGAGTCAAGTGTTATTCGATGATGAGGAGCAGTTCGTTGACAACGGTGTCTAATCGTTACCAATCCGTTTCCGGTCGGAGGCCTCCGACGATGAAAAACGTGGCGGATCTCGCAGGGGTAGGGATCAAGACGGTCTCGCGAGTCGTGAACAACGAACCCGGTGTTTCAGAGGAAACGCGCCAGAGGGTGCTCCGGGCCACGGAACAGCTGCAGTATCACCTGGATATGACCGCAGGCAGCCTGAAACGGTCCGGTCGCAAGACCCAGTCCATCGGGTTGTTGCTTCCCAGTGTGTCCAATCCCTTCAGCGGGGAGATTCACCGGGCGCTGGAAGACGCGTTGACCGAGCGCGGGATTGCGGTTTTCGCCTCGAGCCTGGATGACGACCCGGAAAGGGAGAAGAAGCTGATTTCCGCTTTCCTGGGGCGCCGGGTTGACGGACTTGTCCTGACCCCGATCGCCAGGAGCCAGGCGTACGTCATCCCGGAGCACTCACGGTCCCTGCCCATGGTGTTCATCGACCGCGAGCCGGTGGGCATCGAAGCGGACGCGGTGGTCACGGACAATGAGGTGGGTGCCGCAAAGGCGGCCGCGCACCTCATCCGGCACGGCCACACGAAGCTGGCCTACCTCGGCGACCGGACGGACATCCAGACGGCAACGAAACGCCGCACGGGGTTCCTGGAGGAAATCGGCAGGGCCGGGATTGCGACGTCAACCATCCCGGTGCGCAACGGACTCCACGACGAGGAGACCGCCCTTCGGGCGGCGATCGAGTTGCTCACCTCAGAGAACCCTCCCACCGCGATCTTCTCCAGCCAGAACCTGATCACCTTCGGTGCCATGCGCGCCCTGAGATCCCTCGGGTTGCATCACAGGGTTGCCTTGATCGGATTTGACGACTTCACCCTGGCCGACATGATGGAACCGGGGATCACCGTGATCGCCCAGCACCCCGAGCGCATCGGCAAACTCGCCGCCGAACGGATCCTCGCCAGAATCGACGGAGACGACCGCGCCCCGAAAACCTACACTGTCCCGTCAGAACTGATCCCCAGGGGATCCGGCGAGATCCCGCCACTGAACTAACACCCAACTCTGCAAGACAGCCGAACCCACCAAGCAAAGGACAGGACATGACCAAAACACTGTACGCGGAATTCACCGTCAGGGAAGGCAGCGAAGCGAGGGTGGCCGAAATGATGGCAGAGCTCACCGGCCACGTCCGCCGGGAACCAGGGAACGTCATGTTCCTGCCCTACACCCGCGAAACCAACCCGCGGGAATACTTCGTGTTCGAGGTCTACCGCGATGAAGCGGCATTCGAGGAACACATCGGGGCGGAATACGGCCGGAAATTCAACGCGGAACTTGCCGGGCACATCGAAGGCGACGGCTCGGTCCTGACCTGGCTCCATCCACTGGACTAGGTCCCGGCCAAGGCCGGAGGCCACGCACGGGCCGAAACGAACAGTGCCTGGCTCCTAGCGGTCGTTGCACCACCCGGATTTCCTCGGGGCGGCAACGGCCGTTGAGCATTTAACATCGAGACCAACTGGAGTCAGGAAGTCCATGTAGCCGGATATGCGTTCTTCGCCGCGCCGGACGGCGGATCCAACGAGGACACGAACTGGCTGCTCAGGAGAATCCTCAAACGAGTGGGTGATGCGCGCCGGGAAATCGAAATCAGCGCTTTGCCGGTTGCGGGCCTCCAGGCTGTCGGCGATGAGCGAGCACGGGATGGGTGCTGCGCCCGCAGCGGGTACGTTGCGGGCGCAGCGGTCTGGTATGTGTGTGTTGCCGGGATTCGCTGTTATTGCTGGGGGCTAGCTGATGGCAAGGCTGACTTCATCTGCTTGACGTCCAGGGAGGTGAGGTTAGCGTTTCCTCCGTTGGAGAAAGCTTCGATGCCTTGGCTGGACGGGTCGGGGAAGATCTGGTCTGTCAGGACGATCTTTCCGTCGTCGGCGAAGACTTCGACCGAGGACCAGTCGACCAGGATGTGAAGTTTGACCGCTCCTCCCGTCGTGGTTAGCGGCGCGGTCTGGACTCCGGGGAAGCTGGAGCTGAATCCTACGGCGCCGGACTTGGTCCGGTCGATGTAGACCTGTCCGGACTTGTTGTCATAACCGATGAGAGTTTCCTGGCCGGACCCGGTGCGGACCTTCAGTCCATAGGAGCCGGCGGTACCGGCAGCGAAGGACGCGGTGATGTCGACCGCTTTCCCTGTCGCCGGCAGGACGGTGCTTCCGGCGGGCACGGACATTTTCTCCTCGTGGACGGACGGCCCTGTGGTGAGTTCGTTGAGCTGATTGACCGGTGTCTGCGCCAGACGGGTTACCCCGTCAACGTTTTGAAGTGACAGCTCCCGGGGGACCGTCATCGCGCTGCGCCAGGGTGAGGTGGGGATGGATCCTCCGTAGTCCCAGTTGTTCATCCAGCCGATCATGATCCGTTTGCCGCCGGGGGCGTCGTTGAAACTGACTCCGGCGTAGTTGTCCTTGCCGTAATCGACCCAGTGTGCGCGCTGGATTGCCGGTTGTGCAGCGGTGTCGGAGAGGGTGAACTGGTCGGCGAGGATATGCCCCCAGCCCCCTGTGTTGTTGTCGCTGATTTCGATGTGCCCGGTTTTTCCTTGAAGGTCGCTGAGGTCCCAGCTGTTCCAGTCCAGGCTTTCGCTGTCCTGTCCAGTGGAGCTTCGCACGACTTTTCCGTCCACCACGAGGTTGACGGAGGTCTGTGTGTCCCAGGGCTTGGCTGCGGTGTCGGCGAAGACGATGTCGCCCACCATGAGGTGGCCCCATCCTCCGGTGGACCCGTCGTTCTGGTCCACGACCTGGATCTGTGCCTGCTGGCCTTGGTACTTGCTCACGTCCCAGTTCGTCCACGTCAGGTCAGGGCTGTTGGGGCCGGTGGTGGTCGCGACGACCTGTCCGCCGATGATCAGGTTTACCGCGGTCGGGTTCGCGTGGCCCGAGGGGTGGTTCCCGCCGGCGACCTGGAGATCGATGTACGGGCTGTTGACCGTGAACGTCGGCGAGGTGATGGTGCCCGTGCCGGGATCTCCAGCGGGCGCATAGGTGTCCAGCACCTTCGGGCCGAGCTGGTTGGGCAGGCTCTCTGTCGACGGGCCGGAGTTGACGAAGGATCCGGTGGCGGTCCACCCGGCACCGTAGGTGGTCCCTGAGAAGTCGTTGAAGACCTGACCGGTCGGCAGGGTGCCGAACGGTACCGTGTTGGGTACGTAGGGGTGGTTGCCGCCGCCGACGAGGAAGTTCAGGTGGGGCTTGCTGACCGTGAATGTCTGCGAGCTCAGCGTCCCGGTTGACCCGTCGCCGCCGTTGAAGCTGTTGACCAGGTAGTTGCCCGGGAATCCGGAGACGGTCTGCTGGTTGGGCAGCGTGCCGGCGGCGGGCGAGGTGCCGAACGCGGTGCCGGTGGCTGTCCAGCTCCCGAAGCTGCCGGTCTCGAAACTGTCCAGCGGGGTTCCCGCCGGGGCGACGTAGGGTTTGTCATCGGAGGTGAACGTCGTACCGTCGAAACTTCCCGTGAAATACTGCACGCCCGAACCCCCGGCGATCCCGCCGGGGTTGAGGTTGACCGTGAGTACCCACTTCTGTTTCCCGGGATTGGCCGGGTCCGGCAAGGGGAACAGATCCGGGCACTCCCAGACGCCGCCGGTGGCACCGGCAGGTCCGAAATCACTCAGATGTTTCCACGTTTTCAGGTCAGGAGAACTGTAAAAAGTCACCTTGTGCTGGTCAGACAGCACGGCTGACATCAGCCACTCATGCCCGGCCTCGTACCAGAACACTTTCGGGTCCCTGAAATTGTTCGAGCCGATATCCAGGACAGGGTTCCCGGCGTACTTGGTGAAGGTGCGGCCTTTGTCCGTGCTGTAGGCGAGAGCCTGGGACTGCTTGCCTGTGGCTTTATCGGCCGCCGTGTAGATGGCCACCATGGCAGGGTTGCCCGGCTGGCCGAGACCTGTCGTGTTGTTCTTGTCGATGACCGCACTACCGGAGAAGATCATGTCTTTCCCATCCTGCGGAATGGCCAGCGGTAGCTGCGTCCAGTGCACCAGGTCGGTGCTGACGGCGTGGCCCCAAGACATGTTGCCCCAGGTATCCCCGGAAGGGTTGTACTGGAAGAACATGTGGTATTCGCCCTGGTAGTAGAGCAGACCGTTCGGATCGTTCATCCAGTTCGTCGCCGGGCTGAAGTGGAACTGGGGCCGGTATGTCTCGGAGTAGGGCGCGGAAGTCCCGGCCGCGCCGGAAGGCGTCGAGGCCGCCCCGGAGGTGTCCGCGGCCAGAGCCGGGGCGGACAGCGGAAGGGCGCTGCCAGCAGTCATTACGGCTGCGAGGATCAGGGCGTTGAGACCCTTTTTTGATTTTGGTCCGGGTGTCAGCCCGGGACCGGAATGTGTGCGGCGCACATATCCACCTTTCGTGTCGACAGTGACAGGCAGGTAATGCCGGTTGTCGCCCGGGCTGGTTTTGCAGGGACTTGGTTGAATCAAATCCTGCGCGCGTTCTGCGCCAGAGCCACCGGAACGTGGACAACGTTGTCAAAAGGGGAAGTTACGACCTGTCCACCGGACAAGTCAACGATTTCAAAGAAAACCACGGGGCAGAATATCCGATGCAGACACATCAACCCGCCTCTGCGCGGCCATCGTGGACCGGCTCACCTTCAACGGAACCATCATCGAAACCGGGACCGCCTCCTACCGCCTCGCCCACACGCTGGCCCAACAAGCGGCCAGCTAAGCCGCCACGAGGAAGTTCGATGTGTGCTCGTGCCGGGTGGTATCCCGGTGGAAGCCGTTGACAGCTACGAAGTAACGCGTGTAACCTCGCTCACAATGCTGTAGGTAACTCGCGTTACTTCAGCGCAAGCGCGGGAACACCTCAGACCGAACCCTGGCACAACACCCAGGACCAACGAAGACCACCGGAGCATTCAATGGCGAAAACCACGACCCCCCAGAAAGCCGCGACTGTGCGGCAGCGGGGTGTCACCATGAGTGATGTCGCCCAGCACGCCGGTGTCTCCCGTACAGCGGTCTCGTTCGTGCTGAGCAACCGCGAAAACGCCAGCATTTCTGAGGAAACGCGCACCCGCATCAACGACGCCGTGCAGGCTTTGGGTTACCGCCCGAACGCCGGAGCACGCGCACTGGCTTCCCAGCGCAGTGATTGGTACGGACTCGTCACCGAGATCGTGACGGCCCCGTTTGCGGTGGACATCATCAAGGGCGCCCAGGACCAGGCCTGGCTTGACCATCGGTTCCTGCTCATCGCGCCTTCCGACCAGGCCGATGCCGTAGGACCCAATCAAGGCCTGGAAGATGCAGCAACGGAAAAGCTGCTGGAACAACGAGTGGAAGGACTTTTGTACGCGGCAACGTACCACCGCGGCGTGCATGTTCCGGAAAGCGCCCACGAGGTTCCCACCGTCCTGATCAATTGTTTCGACGCGGACGGGAAGCTGCCCTCGATCGTCCCGGACGAGCGCGCGGGCGGCAGGGTTGCCGTCGATCGTTTGCTCCGGGCCGGCCACAGCAGGATCGGAGTCATCAACCTGGACCCGCACATTCCCGCGGCCGTCGGGCGGTTGGAGGGTGCCCGCGAAGCACTCGCCGGCGCCGGGCTCGAACTGGATCCGGAGCTGGTGGTGTCCGGGCATGCGACGGCAGATGGAGGCTACGAGGCGGCCTGCGAAATCCTGGACCGCTACCCGAAAGATCAAAGGCCAACCGCCCTGTTCTGCCTCAATGACCGCATGGCGATGGGCGCTTATGACGCCATCAAGGAACGGGGACTGACCATCCCCGGCGACATCGCCGTGATCGGCTTCGACAACCAGGAACTGATTGCGGCCTACCTCAGGCCAAAGCTGACCACGGTTGCGTTGCCCTTCGAAAAAATGGGCGCACTGGGAGTCCAGACGCTCGCAGCTCTCACAGCAGGACAGCCGATCACTGCCGACCAGCAATTGGTCGACTGTCCGCTGCTAGAACGCTCTTCGGTCTGACCGTGAAATCAATGCCGAAGAGCAAACCCTTACCCACCCCTTCACCTTGCTGATGAAGATAGGAAAGAGATACCCATCATGACACAAACCCGATTCTTGAGGTCTGCCCGCATTGCAGCGGCCGGACTGGCTGTGGGTGCAATGCTGCTGACTGGCTGCGCTGCCACCGTCAACAAGTCCGCAGGCACCGACGCCGGAGCTAACGCGAACGCCTTCCTGACCATCCCGCGTGAGGACATGAGCACCTTCGACCGTAACTTCAACCCCTTCGCCCCCTCTGTGAACCCCATGGTCCAGCAGGCCATCTACGAACCCCTGCTGGTCTTCAACCCGGCCAAAGGCAACACCGTCCCCTGGCTGGGCGCCTCCTGGGACGCTGCCGAGGACGGCAAGTCCGTCACCTTCACCCTGCGTGACGGCGTGAAGTGGTCCGACGGGCAGCCTTTCGTCGCCGATGACGTGGCCTACACCTTCCAGCTGCAGAAGAAGCTCAAGGGCGGCTTCGAGTACCTGGATTCCGTCACTCCGGTGGGCACCGACAAGGTGACATTCACCTTCAACAAGCCCTGGTCCCCCGCGCTCTATGAGATCGGGCAGCTCCCCATCCTCCCCAAGCACATCTGGTCATCCATCGCCGATCCGGCGAAGGACACCAACGCCAACCCCGTGGGAACCGGCCCCTACACCCAGGTGGACAGCTTCCAGTCCCAGTCCTTCGTGCTGAAGAAGAACCCGAACTACTGGCAGCCTGACAAGCAGAAGATCGCCGGCATCAAGATGCTGGCGATGTCCGGAAACGATGCCGCCAACCTGGCCAGCGTCAACGGCGATGTCGACTGGTCCACCCAGTTCATCCCGAACATCGAGAAGACCTTCATCGCAAAGGACAAGGACCACCGCCACTTCTGGTTCCCGCCGACGGGCGCCATGATCAACTGGCAGTTGAACACCAGCAAGGCGCCGTTCAATGACGCGACGGTGCGCAAGGCCCTGAGCATGGCGGTTGACCGTGACCAGGTCACCAAGATCGGCATGAGCGGGTACGCCACTCCGGCCGACTGCACAGGCCTCTCCGGCAACTACGCGAGCTGGAAGAACGCCGATGTGGCGAACAACTGCACTTGGACCAAGCTGAACGTCGACGAAGCGAACAAGATGCTCGACGCCGCCGGTTACCCCAAGGGCGCGGACGGCAAGCGCACCCTCAAGGACGGCAAGCCTTTCGAGTTCAAGATCTCCGTGGGCGCCAGCTCCTCCGACTGGCTCTCCGTGGCCAACGTGATCTCCCAGAACCTCCAGGCCATCGGCGTGACCGCCAAGGTGGACTCCCCTGACTGGGCCTCCGTCGTCTCCGGCTACGAGCAGGGAACGTTCGACACCGGCATCGTCTGGAGCGCGAACGACCCCAGCCCGTTCAAGTACTTCAGCTCCACCATGGGCACATCCACCGTCAAGCCGGTGGGCGCCAAGGCCACCGAGAACTACCACCGTTTCGGCGATCCAAAGGCCGATGATCTCCTGCAGCAGTTCGCTGCTGCTGGCGACGAAGCCGCACAGAAGCAGATCGCGAACCAGCTTCAGGCAGAATACAACGCGGTGGCCCCGACGGTTCCGCTGTTCTCCGGCCCCGAATGGGGCGACTACACGGACGTTCACTTCACGGGATGGCCCACTCAGGACAACCCCTACGCAACGCTCTCTGACCGCTCCCCCACCACGGTCCTGGTCCTGACCACTCTGGAACCGCGCAAGTAGCCGCCAGTTCTCGGCCGGTGGCTGTAGGTGCCATATTCCGGTTCCCACCGGCCGAGAACCTTTTCATCTTTCCCGCCCGGGACCACTGTCGTCCCCGACCCCGCCTTTCCCGAACGGAGCAACCGTGCGCTTCATCCTGCGCCGCCTGGGTTTTTACCTGATCGCCTTCTGGGCCTCCATCACCCTCAACTTCCTGCTCCCGCGTTTCATGCCGGGAGACCCCGTCTCACGCATGTTCGCCCGTACCCAGGGCAAGATGCAGCCCGAACAGATCGAAGCCCTGCGCAAGATGCTCGGCGTGGATACGCGGCCGCTCTGGGAACAGTACGTCGACTACATGCACAACATCCTGACCGGCCAGATGGGTGTCTCCATCTCGCGTTTCCCCACGCCGGTCACCGAGGTCATCGCCAGCCAGATCGGCTGGACCCTTTTGCTGGGCGGAACCGCCCTGGTGTTCGCCGCCATCATCGGCAATCTCCTCGGCATCCTGGCCGCCTGGCGACGCGGCGGCGCGATCGACTCCGCCCTGCCGCCGCTCCTGATCTTCATTGGATCCTTCCCGTACTTCTGGCTGGCCATGGGAGCCCTGTACCTGTTCGGCGTAGTGCTGGGCTGGTTCCCGATCCGCCACGCTTTCACGGATGGACTGGAGCCCGCCTTCACGTGGGAGTTCATCGGCGACGTCGGCGCGCACCTTGTGCTCCCGGCGCTGACGATCGTCCTGGTGTCCATCGGCGGCTGGATGTTGGGCATGCGGAACACCATGATCGCCACGAACGCCGAGGACTACATCACCATGGCCGAGGCCAAGGGTCTCCGGCCGGGCCGCATCATGCTCCGCTACGCGGCAAGGAACGCCATGCTCCCGTCGGTCACGAGCTTCGGCATGAGCCTGGGCTTCGTGGTGGGTGGTGCAATGCTCACCGAGGTGGTGTTCGCGTATCCCGGCGTCGGCTACCAACTCCTCAACGCCGTCCAAGGCCTCGACTACCCGCTTATGCAGGGCCTGTTCCTGACCATCACGGCCGCCGTGCTGCTGGCGAACTTCCTGGTGGACATCCTCTACGTCCGCCTCGACCCGCGTGTGCGCAGCAACTGAGGGACCCATCATGACAACCGCAATTCTCAAGCAGCCCACTGAGCCCACAGCTGCCCGCAAGCCCAACCGCAGTTTCGTCCACGGACTTATCACCAACAAGAAGGCCCTGGTGGGCATGATCGTGATGCTCGTGTTCATCGCGCTTGCGTTGCTGGCCCCCGTGCTGTTCCCCGGAGACCCATCGCGGATCACCGCGATGGCCTCGCTGGAACCGTCTCCCGAGCACTGGCTCGGCACCACGGCCAAAGGTCAGGACGTGCTTGCCCTGACTGTTCATGGCTCCCGCAGTTCCCTGTTCGTCGGGTTGACTGTGGGCTTCGCATCCACCTTCATCGGCATTTTGGTGGGCCTGGCGTCGGCGTACTTCGGCAAGTTCATTGACGAAGCACTGTCCCTGGTGACCAACATCTTCCTGCTCCTGCCCGGACTCCCGCTCCTTGTCATCCTGGCAGCTTTCCTGCCGCCGGGTTTGGGAACCGTGATCCTGGTGCTCGTGGTCACCGGCTGGGCTGGGTCGGCACGTGTATTGCGCTCCCAGGCGTTGTCCATCCGCTCAAAGGACTTTGTGGCCGCGGCCGTGGTGTCCGGCGAACGGGCGGGCCGCATCATGTTCCGGGAAATCCTCCCGAACATGGCATCGATCGTCATGGGAACCCTGCTCGGCTGCGTGATTTACGGTATCGGCGCCCAGGCAGGCCTGGAGTTCCTTGGCCTGGGCGACGTGAGCACCGTTTCCTGGGGCAACAACCTCTTCTGGGCCGGCAACGAGGGCGCCCTACTGACCGGCAGCTGGTGGGTCTTCGTTCCCTCGGGTGTCTGCATCGCGCTGGTCGCGTTCGCGCTGGCACTCATCAACTATGCCGTGGACGAGGTCACTAATCCGCGGCTACGGAAGATCAAAACCCCAAAAATTACCGAAAGGAGCGCCGCCAAGTGACAGTCTCCCAAGTTTCCTTCGGCTCCCATGAGCCCGTCCTGGACGTCAAGAACCTCAGCGTCAAGTACATCGGCGACACCCGCTCCACCACCGCCGTCGACCGTGTTTCCTTCAGCATCGGCACCGGTGAAGTGTTCGGGCTGGCGGGCGAGTCCGGCTGTGGGAAGTCCACCATCGCCAACTCGATCATGCGCCTCCTGAAGGATCCCGCGAAGATCGCCGGCGGCAGCATCTCCTTCGGCGGCAAGGATGTCCTGGCCATGAGCCCGGACGAGCTGCGGCGCTTCCGCTGGCAGGACGTCGCTATGGTGTTCCAGTCGGCCATGAACTCGCTCAACCCGGTGCTGACCATCGGCGAGCAGATCGTGGATATTTTCACCACTCATGCGGGCCACTCGCGCAAGGAATCGCTCCGGCGCGCCGGCGAGCTGCTCGAATTGGTGAGGATCGACCCAGCACGCCTCAAGTCCTACCCGCACCAGCTCTCGGGAGGCATGCGGCAGCGCGCCGTGATCGCCATGGCCGTCGCGCTCAAGCCGTCCCTCTTGATCCTCGACGAACCCACCACCGCGCTGGACGTCGTGGTGCAGCAGGAAATCATGGCCCAAATCAAGGAACTCCAACGCGAATTGGGATTCTCCGTCCTCTTCATCACCCACGACATGTCCCTCATGGTGGAGCTCTCGCACCGCATGGCCGTGATGTACGGAGGCCGGATCGTGGAGACCGCGAAAGCCCAGGACGTCTACGCAAACCCCCGCCACCCCTACACTCAGGCCCTCATGGGTGCGTTCCCGCCGCTCACCGGTCCGCGGGTTCCGCTGACCGGGCTGCCCGACGGCGTGAAGTTCCGGAACATCCCGGACCTCAGCCAAGCAGCACCCGGCCATTTCGTGGCACCGGTCAGTGCCGACGCTTCAGCGGCTGATGACACCGCCATCATGGAAGGAGCCGCACGATGAGCCACGCCGTGCTTTCATCCCAACGCCCCTCCCCCGACACAGAAGCTACGGCCCTCGAGGTCCGCGGACTAGGAAAGTCTTTCCCTATAGGTGGTTTGTTCTCCCGGGAGTCCGTCCGGGCCCTGCACGGTGTAGACCTGACCATTGGCCGCGGAGAAATCGTGGCCCTCGTGGGAGAGTCCGGGTCGGGTAAGAGCACCCTGGCCCGGTGCGTTGCCCGGCTGGAACGACCGAGCTCCGGCGAGATCCTGATCGACGGCGTCGACGTCCTCAAGCGCGACCGCTTCCAGGCATCGCGCGCCTTCCGCTCCCAACTGCAGATGGTCTTCCAGGATCCCTTCGGCTCGCTGAATCCTGCCCATAGAGTGGAGCATTTCCTGCGGAGGTCGCTAGCGATCCACCGGAAGGGCGGCAGCTCCGAGACAGAGACACAGCAGCGACTCGAGGAGCTTATGACCACCGTAGGCCTGCAGGCCGACATGCTGAACTCCTACCCGCACGAGCTCTCCGGCGGGCAGCGCCAGCGAGTCGCGATCGCCCGGGCCCTCGCCGTGGAACCACAGGTCATTCTCGCTGACGAACCCACCTCCATGCTGGATGTTTCGGTCCGGATCGGCGTGCTGAACCTGATGCGCAAACTCCGCGATGAGCAGGGAATCTCCATGCTCTACATCACACACGACCTCGCTTCGGCCCGATACCTCGCGGACCGGACAGCCGTCATGTTCGCCGGTGAGCTCGTTGAAGAGGGCGAGTCCTTGGACCTCCTGGCCAACCCGGCCCACCCGTATACGCAACTGCTGGTCTCAGCCGTCCCGGATCCGGCCAGGGCGGGCTCCTACGATCCCGTCCGCCGGGCCGAGCTGCGGCAGGCTGTGATGGCTTCGACCACCTGCGCTTTCGACGGCGACCCAAACCAGGCCTGCTCGGCCGAGGAACCCGTTCGCCACGGTGTGGGCGACCCCGAAAACCTCCACTGGGTGCGTTGCCACCTCTACCGCCCGCAGGCTGGAGCCGGCGGCCACGCCTTGGCAACTGGACCTACCGACAACAAGGCCTCCGCATGACAGAATCGACGCACCCGCTCGCCACCGTCCCCCAGGACGAACTGATTGCCCGCGCCGATGCGGACCCCCTTCGGCCGCGCTTCCATTTCGTGTCCCCGGCCGGTTGGCTGAACGACCCCAACGGCGTGAGCCAATGGAACGGCACCTATCACCTCTTCTACCAGTACAACCCCGAGGGCGCCTTCCACCACCGCATCCAGTGGGGCCACGCCACCAGCACCGACCTCGTCCACTGGACGGACCAGCCAGTGGCACTGGAACCGTCCGCAGGTCCGGACGCCGACGGCTGCTGGTCGGGGGTGTTGGTGAACGACGGTGGCACGCCCACCTTGGTGTACTCGGGCCGGCTGGGCGAGAAGGAGTTGCCCTGCGTTGCCGTGGGATCCGCAGACCTGCTGAGGTGGAGCAAAATTCCTCAGAACCCGGTCATCGCAGCCCCGCCGGCCGGCGTGGAGATCACGGCGTATCGCGATCACTGCGTGTGGCGCGAGGGTTCCATCTGGCGGCAGTTGGTGGGATCGGGCATTCGTGGGCGCGGCGGTACGGCGTTCCTGTACGAGTCCGGCGACCTGCGCTCCTGGGAATACGTCGGGCCGCTGTTCATCGGTGACGCCTCCCAGGGCGATCCTGCCGATACCGACTGGACCGGGACCATGTGGGAATGCGTTGACCTGTTCCGGGCAGGCGGGGGCTCGTTGGGTACGGTTCGTACTTCTGCTGACGCGCCCGACGTGCTGGTCTTTTCCGCATGGGACGACGGCGACACCAGACACCCGCTGTACTGGACCGGTCGCTATTCGGAAAACTCCTTCGAGCCTGCCGGGCTGCATCGGCTCGACTACGGAGGACGGTTCTTCTACGCGCCGCAGTCCTTCCAGGATCAGTCCGGCCGACGCATCATGTTTGGCTGGCTTCAGGAGGGCCGCAGCAATGCCGCGATGGTGGAGGCCGGATGGTCGGGCGTCATGAGTTTGCCGCGCGTCACCACCCTGGCCGATGACGGGACCCTCCGTTTCGCACCCGTGCCCGAAATCGAGAAGCTGCGCCGGGACCACGTCGGCCTGTCGGAACAGGAATTGGTGCCCGGGGCACCTGTGCCTACCGGGGTGTCCGGCAACCAACTGGACCTCGAACTGGATGTGCAGCTCGAGCCTGGTGCTGTGCTGCGGCTGGGCTTGCTGGGATCGGCTGACAATGGTGTCTCCGGCAGTTCCAGGGAGGAAACAGTGATCGAGCTGTGCCGGACCACTGAAGGCGGCAGCCAAGGCACACTCCGCCTCGACCGTACTCAGAGCAGCCTCGATCCAACCGTTGATGTCGACGACAAGTCCGGACCGCTCCCGATGCCCGACGGGCGGGTGCACCTGCGCGTTCTGGTGGACCGGTCCGCCGTCGAAATTTTCGCCAACGGCAAGCCGCTCACCGCCCGCGTTTACCCGACCCTGGCCGGTGAGCATGTGAGCATCGCCGCCGAAGGCACCGTGAGGCTGCTCTCCTTCGATGCCTGGACTATGGCTGAGATCCTTGGAGGAGCTCGGAACCTCTTCCCCTAACTCAGTCCGCCCTCTCCCGCCTTTGGACTCATCTCCAAGTCGCTCTATTACCTAAGACATCCAGCTCATGGCCGCGGGATCCCGCCGCGAAGCGGACGTACGAGCGATAGAAGAGCAACTGCTAACCCCAGCATCCGTCCAGCCGCCGAACAGCGCCCCGCGCCGTTCGCCGGCTGGATGGCCGCCTCACCCTTCCTCAGGAAGACGAAATGAAACGAGACATTGATTCATGACCGCGGTAACCGCGCCCACACGTGAAGCGTCCCGGCCGACAGTGCATTACGCCACCAAGAACACCTGGCTCAATGACCCCAACGGCCTCATCTACTACGAGGGTAGTTACCACCTCTACTACCAGAACAACCCCTTCGGGAATGTCTGGGGAAACATGTCCTGGGGGCACGCCACCTCCACGAACCTCATCACGTGGACAGAACAATCCGTCGCCATTGCCTGCGACGAAAACGAGGACATCTACTCCGGCAGCGTCGTCTACGACCAGCACAACACCAGCGGACTCGGTGACGGAACTGCTGCACCCTTGGTCGCCATCTACACAAGTGCCTACAAGGAGAAGTCGCAGCACGCCGGGATCCGGGCCCAGTCGCTGGCCTGGAGCACCGACGGCGGCTACACCTGGTCCAAATACCACGGCAACCCCGTCTTGAGCAGGGACTCGGCCGAGTTCCGGGACCCGAAGGTCTTCTGGTACGACGGCACTTCCGGATCCTACTGGGTGATGGTCGCTGTCGAGGCACTGGATTTCACCGTCGTGATGTACCGCTCCGATGACCTCAAGAGCTGGGACTACCTCAGCAGTTTCGGGCCCGCCAACGCCACCGGCGGAGTCTGGGAATGTCCTGACCTGTTCCCGCTTCCACTTGACGGGAACGAGGACCTGATCCGATGGGTCCTGACCGTTAACCTCAATCCCGGCGGGCCAAACGGAGGATCTGCGGGACAGTACTTCGTTGGCGAATTCGACGGCGTGACGTTCAGGTCCGAAACCACGGTCACTGAAGGCGACCAGGATCCGGCGCGCCTGACCGAGTATCACTGGCTCGACTGGGGCCGGGACTACTACGCTGCCGTTTCCTTCAGCAACGTTCCGGACGGCCGCCGGCTCATGATGGCCTGGATGAACAACTGGCAGTACGGCAACGACATTCCAACCTCCCCGTGGCGAAGCCCCATGTCGCTTGTACGCGAGGTCTCGCTGGTCACCTCTGAAGGGGCACCGCACCTCACCCAGCAGGCCGTGATTGACCCCGCAGCGCTTACCCGCACAGTTGCCTACACAGAGCTGGACGTCAATGGCATCCGTTCCGTGGCAGGCGGGGGCGCCGTGCAACTCATCGAGGTAACGTTTGTGCCCGGTTCCGCAGATGAATTTGGCCTCGTGATCCGCGGCAACGGCAACGAAGGTACAAGGATCGGCATCCGTCCGGGTGACAGCAGACTGCTCGTGGATCGAACGGTCTCGGGCAACACGGCGTTCCACAGCGCCTTTGCATCGATCGACACCGCGCCCCTGCGTGCCGTGGATGGGGCGTATAGCCTGCGTATTTTCGTTGATCACTGCTCTGTGGAGATCTCCGCCCAAGACGGAGAAGTCACCCTCACCGAACTGATCTTCCCGGAACCCTCCAGCACCGGTGTGTCGCTGTACACCACCGGAGGAACCGCAAAGGTCGCTTCCCTCAGGCTCACCACCCTCGCCTGACCATGGCTACCCAACCGCCGGATGATTTCAGACCCACCCAATCAACGCGACGGGCGGACGACAGCGGCCCAGCTTGCCTGCCAGGGGACTCGCATGAAATAGAGAGTCCCTGGCGCGACGGGTTTGAACGCCTTGCCGCTGTCCGGCAGTCGCTACCGCCGCAGTGGCGCACCGAGTTGTGGCACGCAGAGATCATCGACGAGACCACCGCAGGGATCGGCAGCCTGATGAATCTTGAACCAGAACCGGCCATCGCACTGCTGGATGATGCCCATGACGGGCTTCGAGCGGCTTACGGGCTCGAGGAGCGAGGCACTGCCGCACGGGGCAGCTTGGGCTAGCCGCACGAGATACTGCTGTCGCATCGTGCCAGGCTGAACTCATGAATCTCTATGCCCCTAAGACCTTGGGTGCCTTTCGTTGCTGCTGTCGGATGTGCGACGGAAGACGGTGGTGTCTTCGTTCTTATCGATCATGGTGCGCCCTTTGCCGTCATTCTGGATGATCCAGAAGACCCTTCGGTCCCTGGAGAGCATGTCGATTCGTCCCGACGAAATTGATCCATCGGCGCGGCGGATTGAGACTTCGTCTGCGCGGGCGAGTTTGTTCCAGTCCGGTATGCGCTCCATTTGCGGCGTCGGAGCGCCGCTCGGTGCCTGCGTGAGTTCGTCCGGAGTGGTCTTTTGCAAGAGGGGTGTCATGGTGTTTCCTGGACTGTCTTTGGTCTTGTTTGATCCGGTCCGCGCGGGGACGGGGCGGGGAACAGTGTGCCTGCTCCCCGCCCCGTTGGCATCGGACCCGGCTCCTGCGCCCGACTTTCGGGTTACCTGTTGCGATGGAATATGCAGGGCCTGGTATCCGATGCGGCTTTTTGGAGGGGACCCCTGAGTCTCTGATTCGGTTTCGAAGGGTCCCTGGGGCGGCTGCGCGGAGATGTGTCGGTGTGTCTGGCATTCCTCCGGGTCAGGCCCCGGGCACGGGTAGGAGCCTGATTCGTGGTGGGCTCTCTCAGTGGGCCAGGGCGGGTTCGCTCAGCTGGAGCTTTTCCGCCTCGGTGGGCACGAAGCCCGTTTTGAGTTCGGACTGGAGTTTCTCGGTGTCGAGTGCGTGTTGCCACTTGGCGACGGCGACGCAGGAGACGATGTTGGCCACGGTGCTGGTGAGGGCGCGGGCTTCGCTCATGAAGCGGTCGATGCCGACAATGAGGGCCACGCCGGCAACGGGCAGCGTGGGCATGACCGTCAGAGTGGCGACGAGGGCGACGAAGCCGCTGCCTGTCACGCCCGCGGCGCCCTTGGAGGTCAGCAGCATCATTCCGAGCATGAGGAGGATCTGGTCCCAGCTGAGGTGGATGTCGCAGGCCTCGGCGATGAACATCGAGGAGAGCGTGAGATAGACGGCCGTGCCGGTGAGGTTGAAGGAGTAGCCGGTCGGGACCACGAGACCAACGACTCCGCGGTCGCAGCCGAGGCGCTCAAGCTTGGAGAGCAGGCGCGGAAGGACAGGTTCGCTTGAGGATGTGGCGAGGACGATCAGGAACTCGTCGCGGAAGTAGCGCAGGATCCGCCAGAGACTGAACCCGGTGAGCTTCGCCAGGATGCCGAGGACGACCACCACGAAAACGATGCACGCGGTGTAGAAGGCGAGGATCAGCATCCCGAGGTTGCCGATCGAATGGGCTCCGTACTTGCCGACCGTGAACGCCATGGCGCCGAACGCCCCGATGGGGGCGACCTTCATGAGGAAGCCGAACACGACGAACAGCAGCTTGTTGAAGCTGTTGACCACGTTCAGGGCCAGCTGCCCGGGTGCGCCGAGCTTGCTGAAGGCGAAGCCGCAGAGCAGCGCGATGACGAGCACGGGCAGGACCTCGCCGTCGGCGAAGGCGCCGATGAAGCTGGTGGGGATGATGCTCATGACGAAGTCCACGGGGTTGCTGGTGGGCAGCTGGCTTGTGTACTTCGACGCAACGGAGGTATCGAGGTGGGCGGGGTTGATGTGCATGCCCGCGCCCGGCTGGAAGAGCATGACCGCGCCCAGGCCGATGGCCAATGCCGCTCCGGTAAGCACGTAGAACAGCCCCAGTGAACGCAGCAGGGTCGGGCCAACCTTCTTGGTGTCGGTCAGCGAGGTGATGCCGCTGACGATGGTGCAGAAGACGATCGGTGCGATCATGAACTTCACAAGCTTCACGAACCCGTCACCGAGCGGCTTGAGGGAGGAACCAAGGTCGGGCCACAGCGCGCCGACAAGGATGCCGAGCCCGACGCCGATGAGTACCTGGACATACAAATGTCCGAGGATGGATTTGATCTTCATTGAACAACTTCCTGGGTGAGTGCCCGTTCCATCCATGATGGCAGGGGCAGGGTTGGAGGTGCTAGGCCGTCTGTGGCACGGGTTGTGCGACGTCGATGTCGGCGACGGCGAGTTGGCGGGCCGCCCTGTGGAGGGCGACCTCGCTGACGTGACCGTTGTCGTCCGTGACGACTTCGGTGGTGATGACACCGGCAGGTGTTCCGATTCGCAACAGCCGGCGGCCTTGGCGAGTGCTGTCTTCAGGTGCCAGCATTTTGGCCACTACCGATCCCGGAAGGGCGGCTGCGAGGGAGACTGCAACGGCCGAGGTCAGGCCGATCGCGGGGTGGGGTGCGAGCATCGAGAGCATCCGCACCCGCAGATCGTGGGTGCCCGCCGCGATCCTCGTTCCGTCGGCCGCGATGTAGTCGCCGGGGGCTGCCACGACGCCGACCTTCGGCACGGCATTCTGCGGAGGATCTTCAGGCTTCCGCAGCCCCATCATCAGGCCAGCCGACGCCCGGGCCGCAACCAGCGTGGGCAGGTGCTCGGACAGGTTGCCGGTCATCGAGGAAAGGTCGATGCCTGCCTCGTCCGCAGGGATGAGGACCGCCGGCGCTCCGGCGTCGACCAGGGTCGCCGTAAGAGTAGCCCCTCCGGTCGCGATCTGGTCGGTCGCGCTCCCCGTCGGCAGGACCGACCCCGTGGTCCGCCCCCACGGGGCGTGGAACGAGAGGCTGACGGGAACGCCGGGCGCGCTACTGCCGGGAACCCTGGCCAGGCCCGACGCCGGGACGCGGCCACCGGGGGTCGCGATCGTGCCGCTCAGCACGGCTCCGGTGTTGAGGTTCCGCATGCGGACCCGGGTTGTTCCCTCCTTCGGAGGGACCACCCCCGACTGGACCGCGTACAGGGCGATCGCGGTGGCACAGTTGCCGCAATTGGAACCGAGTTCCACCGTCGGGTCCCCGATCCCGACCTGGGCGAAGAGGTAGTCGAGGTCCGCGGGCCCCTCGGGTGTGGCCCGGATGACCGCGGCCTTGGACGTCGTCGAGGTGCCGCCGCCGACGCCGTCGAGCTGTCGGGCATCCGTTGCGCCGAAGGCATCTGCTAAGAGGTTGCGGATCTCCTCGCGGCTCCCGGCGTGAGGCGCCACGTCTTCGGCGTCGAAGAGCCAGCACTTGCTCGTGCCGCCCCGGTACCAGTGACCGCGGAGTTGCATGGGTTTTCTTCCTTCACGTGTCGTGGTCGCGCCTCGCGGCGCCTGCTCCTTCTACGATCCACTCCCCTAGAGTTCAGCACAATCACAGGATTCTCGACGGGTCTTTACTTTTGCTAAACTCAATGCATGGCCGACCTTGACCTGCACCGGCTCCATCTGCTCCGCGAAGTAAGCCGTTCCGGCTCCTTGACGTCGGCCGCTACGGCCCTCTCCTTCACGACGTCAGCCGTCTCCCAGCAGATCGCGAAGCTTGAACACGAAGTGGGGGTCGCCCTGATCGACCGCCATCCACGAGGCGTCGTGCTCACCGATGCAGGTCAGGCGCTCCTGCGGTATGCGGACGACATCGACAGGACAATCGAGGCCGCCCGGGCCGAGATGGGCGAGTTCGCCGGGTTGCGGCGAGGCCAACTGCGAATGGGGACGTTCCCCACCGTCGGTGCATCCCTCATGCCCGACGTCGTGCTGGCCTTCCGCGCGCGTCATCCGGAGATCGCCGTCACCGTAGTCAGCGCCCGTCGCGACGGCCTGCTCGAACGGCTGCGGCGCAGGGACATCGAGCTCACTCTGCTGTGGGACTACCCCTGGGAGCGCATCGAGGACGAAGACCTGAACCTCGTGCCGCTCATGAACGACCCCACCATGCTGCTCGTACCGAGCGACCACCCCGTCGCGGCGCGCCGCTCCGTGCGGATCGACACGCTCAGGGACCAGGAATGGATCGTCCGCGACGAACACCCCGTAGCCGACGTCCTCCGCCGCGTGTGCCGCGATGCCGGATTCGAGCCGCGCATCGCCTTCGCAGCCAACGACTATCAGGAGACCCAGGGCATGGTCGCCGCGGGCATCGGCATCGCCCTGGCCCCGCAGCTCGCCCTGAGCGCGCTCCGCCCCGACATCGTTGCCGTTCCCCTCGCCGGCTCCCCGACACGAAGGATCCTCCTCGCCCACCTGGCGAACCGTCGGCTCAGCCCCGCCGGGCAGCAAGCTGTATCCGTGTTCCGGTCAACGGCGAAGCGGCTGCAGGCCCCTGCACTCGCCAAGCAACCACCCCTCTTAGGCGGATAGGGAGACGTCGAGACCCTCCGGCAGGAAGCCCCCGGATCGCAGCCGACGCCGAGACGGCGCGCCCTGCCCGGCCAGACGGGCGCCGCCCTCGCTGATGTGCTTTTCGGCGCGGTGAACCCGTCAGGCCGCCTCCTTCAGACCGTTCCGGTCCGACTGGAGGACACCGGCGTACCTGAACTTCCAAGGAGAGAACTCCCACGTGCGCTGTGGGGAAGGTCTATTGGTCGGCTGCCGCTGGTAACGACCGCAAAATGGACGCGTGGTCTTCCCTTTCGGCCACGGACTCTCCTACACCGCCTTCGCCTACTCGGGACTGGAGATTTCGGCCGACGCCACCGGGATAACAGTCCGGGTCCGTCACGAACACCGGTGACCGGTCCGGCCGCGAAGTCGTTCGTCCGGGAACCAGTACACGAGCAGGTTCCCGTCGTTGGAAACTGTCCCATCACGGTGATGCGGCGTGTTTTCCCGCCTATTGTTCCTGTCGATGGGATACCGTGGCGGGTGTGGTCGACGCCGGATGGGACGGGTGCGCATCGTTGCCGCCCTCGACTCGATGATGTTCAGTAGTCGCTGGTTCGCGCTTTCACCTGAAGGTCGCTGAATCCGGCGACCTCATCGATCCACGCACCGAAGTTACGGCTCGGCCTGTAACCTGTCTCGGTCCAGCCGAGTTTGCTTGGCCGGACGGGGGGCTGAAATGTCGAGTCCGAACCGCTCGACTACGGCCCGTGCCCCAGGGAAACGACGGTCTGCTGTGCCGATTGGATCATGTTCCCAGTCGCGCAGTTCATCGGCCGACACTGCGTCCGGATGAAGGGCATCCAGCACCAGACCGCCGTCGTTTGCACCAGTGAGGCAGGGAAGACCGCAACATATGAGATGCCGTGGCGCGTCCGGTGATAATCCAGAAGCTGCTCGCCGATGACTTTCGTGAATCCGTAAACGTCGTTCGAGTCATGCCATGCCTGCGAGGAAAGCCAGACCACTTTCCCGACACCGGCGGCGACGGCCGCCTGCAGGGTGCGGAATGTGCCGTTTACATTGAGTTCCCAGAATTCCGTTTCAGTGTGATCGACGACGTGGATGCCGTGCAGGGCCGGCAGGTGCACGAGAATGTCCGCTCCGGCCATCGCGGCCTGGAGACCCTCTCCCCGTCCGGACGTCCGCCGTGGCGAAACGTGCTTCCGTAACCAGTCCGTCGCCGGGTTTAGGGTCGGAGAGGGTCAACTCGTAGCCAGCGGCTAGGAGACGTGGTGTGAGGCCACGGCCGATGTTCCCGCCGGCACCGGTAATAACGACGCGCGTGCCACGCGGTGCAGGAGCGGCGTGGTTTCCGTGAATCATGATGGTCCTTTCGGGAAGTCGGGACATACTGGGGTGTTTCTCCGGCATCCCTATAAGGGCATTCGGGGTAGTTCGTCGTCCCAAGCACGCCTTGGTTTATCCCAGGGGCGGATGGATCGGCCGACACGGGAGTGCCTGTCGATGCCGGGGCCCGGTCGAGCAGAACAGGAGATTTCGGTCTGGCGACAACGACTGGCCGGGCTGATCAATACGTGGGAGCGCGCGCCCCGAGGACAGAGGCCACGCCTCGGGACGCGCTCCTGGCCGTTGGTCTGTCAGGGGGTCGGGCGGATTGCCGTGTCCGGGCTGTAGGAGGTGATCTGGGAGGCTGTCCCGCTGTCGAGCACTTTCGAGTGGGTGGTGGATGCGTCGAGAACGACGTGCTGGGAAGCGACGTCGCTGGCCACGTGGTTGAGCGCGACCACGTTGGCGTCCCCTCCGGCGATCAGGATCTGGGTCGGTTGGGTGCCGGCGGGGGCGATGTTGGCGGGCGGGACGTTGTAGGCGAAGAGGTTGTCCGAGATGAGGTTGTTGTCTCCCGCGATGTGGACGACTCCGTAGAGGTCGTCGAGGCCGTTGCCGCGGCCGATGAACGGCGGGTACCCCTCGTTGGTCCGGCGGATGTGGTTCGCCGTGATGAGGTTTTCCTTGCAGCCGTTCAGCAGGCGGAGCATGCCCGGGTAGAAGCCCTGGAGCCTGTTCGAAGAGACTGAGCACCGGTTGCAGCCGGTGAATTCGATGAGGCTGCGGCCCCGGGGGAAGAGGTTGTTGCCCGTGACGAGGAGGCCCTCGTGGTTCTCCGCCAGGAGCGTGACCCCGTCAGGACCGGCGCCCATGTGGTTGCCGCTGACAATTGTGGCCTGCCCGGCCCCGGTGAGCTCGACGCAGTTGCCGCATTCGGCGATCATGTTGTCGTTGACGCGGAGCGCGTCCGCGCCGTGCACGATCAGGGCATGTTCGAGGTAGACGAATCCCATGCCGGTGATGTGGAAGGAGTCGTTGTCGGAGGCGATTTCGATTCCGGTCTTGCCGTTGTGGTAGCTGTTCTTCTCGGGGGTGAAACCGACTCCGTCGAGGCAGAAGTCCCGGAACACGATTCCTGAAAGACGGGGATCCCCTGTCCGGCGGACGAGGAATGCCTGGGGTGCGCTCGGAGAGGTCAGGACGCGGATGTGGCTGGCTCCGGGCTGGAGGTTCTGCCATCCGGTCGGGTTCGAGTTGTCGAGGATGCTTCGGGAGAAGAAGCCATGCCCGAAGCCGGCGATGGTCAGGTAGCTGATGTCGACGACGACCTGGGTGTGCAGGTCGTAGTCGCCCGGAGGGATGATGATCGCGGCTCCGGGACGCGCGTCCGGGGACGTCTGCCGTTGCTTGATGTCGGCGATGATGTCGTTGATGACCGCCCCGATGTCGGACTGTGCGGTGACGTCCGGGTGCGCCTTGATCCTCCACGTTGTCACGTCGTACGTGTTGGGCGAATCGAGGTGGGTGCCTTGTTGGCCGTCGGCCGCATTGGCATTCTGCATTGTTCCGAGGGTCAAGGCAGCCGCCAGCGTTCCGGCGGCTCCCGCGCCGATCAGCCGGCGTCGGCTTGGATTCGCTTTTTCTGGATTCTTGCCAGTTACCACGGGTTCTCCTCTGTATGAGATAAGACTGCTGCTGTTCAGAATCGGGCGCTGCCGGGTTGGCCTGCCGAAGGCTTGGCTGCCCTTGTCATCCGCTTCGGCGGCATCACATTTTTATTCCCCGGGAAACGGCTGATGTCCCACGTGGACTAATGCCACAACTGAGATGCCAAACCGTTTGGGCTAACGAGAGATGACACTAGGAGCACGGCGCGCCGGCTGTCAACGCCAAAATTTGGACAGAAGTGTTTGGCACATCCGACGACGGTCTCCCAATGATTTGTGACCCTTGACACCCTCCGCGCTCTCCGCGTAATCTAATGCCAAGTCGTTTTGGCAAAACGGTTTTTCATCCAAAAGCCAGTCTCCGTATTTCCGTTCCCGAGAAAGGGAGTCGACAGCGATGTCCTCTCGAAAAACAATCTCCAGGCTTGCCGCTCTCGGCAGCCTTTCGACGGCCGTGATCCTGGCCGCGACTGCATGCGGCGCAGGAGGCCCGGCGACGTCCGGGGGCGCTGCCGGCAGTTCCATCAACGTCCTGGTGGAGGCCGGCGGCCATGCAGAACTGCAGCCGATTGCCGACCAGTGCAAGAAGGACACCGGGATCAACGTCAACTTCGTTGAACTCCCTTATGACGGCCTTTTCAACCGTCTCTCCAGCGAGTTCTCCTCCGGTACTGTCTCCTTCGATGTTGCGGCTCTTGACTCCGTCTGGCTGCCCAGTTTCAAGGACGCCCTGCAGCCCATCGATGAACTTTTCACCGACGAGGCAAAGAAGGATATCTTCCCTTCGCTGGTCAAGGAAGCCAACGTCGATGGCCACTTCATTGGCATGCCGGCGTGGACCAACGCCGAGATAGTCCTCTACCGCAAGGACCTCTTTGAGGACGCCAAGAACAAGGCCGACTTCAAAGCCAAGTACGGTTACGACCTCGCCGCGCCCAAGACCTGGCAGCAGTATCAGGACATCTCCGCCTTCTTCACCAAGGACGGCATGTATGGCACGGACGTCAAGGGTGGCGTTGAAACCGAGTACCTGGCCCATGTACTGCAGGCCGGATCACCCATGGTGCTGGACAGCAACAACAACGTCGTGATCGACAATGCGGCCCACAAGCAAGCGCTGGACTTCTACACCAGTCTCGTCAAGGACGCCCCGGCCGGTGCGGCCCAGGTCGACTGGGCCGCCGCCCAGAACCTCTTCAACCAGGGCAAGACGGCCATGACCCAGTTCTGGGCCCATGCGTACCGGCAGATCCCCAAGGACTCCCCCGTCTACGGCAAGGTCGGAACAGCGCCGATGATCGGCGGGTCCGCCGGTGTTGCCGGTGTTCCCGGCCCCTGGTACCTCTCAGTACCCAAGGCAACCAAGAACACGGACGCCGCGAAGAAGTTCGTCAAGTGCGCCTTCGACCACAATGACCTGGCCATCCAGTCAAGCCTTGGCCTGGCAGCACGAGTCTCCGCCTTCCAGAAGTACCAGGACCAGCCAGGCTACGAGAGCTTCAAACCGCTGATCGAAACACTCAACGCTCCCGCGACGGCAACCCGTCCGGCAACAGCAAAGTGGCAGCAAATCGTCGACACCGTACTGGTTCCGATGCTCCAGAAGGCCGTCGCGGGCGGAGACAGCGCGACCTTGCTGGCCGACGCCAAGTCCAAGATCCAGGCCCTCCTCAAGTAAAACTCCGCGGCCGGCAGCAGCCCATGGCGTTGCCGGCCGCGGCCCCAACCAGCGGAAGAGAATCCCGTGCGCATCCCAGATCGCCGCTTCGCCCTCTACCTGATGACCCCGGCGGCGTTGTTCCTCGCAGTCTTTGTTGCCTACCCGTTGTTCCGGTTGGTCACGGACAGCTTCTTCAAAATTTCCCCGATCGTCGGGGGCCCCCGCGACTTCGTGGGCCTGGACAACTACGTCCGAGCCTTCACCTCAGAGGCCTTCATCGGTGCAGGATGGCGGACCCTCGCTTACACCTTGATGGTGGTGACCCTCGAGTTCACTCTGGGCCTGGGCATGGCCCTCCTGTTCACCACCCTGGGCCGGAAATCCCAGGTGTGGCGGACCATGTTCCTTTACCCGCTGATGATCGCTCCGATCGTGGCCGGCCTGCTGTGGAAGTTCCTCATGATCGATAACTTCGGCTTGCTCGGCACCCTTCTTAACCAGGCCGGCATCCTGCAGAATCCAAACCAGATCGGCTGGCTGTCCAACCCGGACATCGTCCTGTTCTCCGTCGCCGTCCCGGACATCTGGCTCACGACCTCGTTCATGTGCCTGGTGCTGTTCGCGGGCCTGCAGAACATCCCGGGAGACCTCATCGAAGCGGCCAGGCTCGACGGCGCCCGCGCACCCTCGCTGCTGTTCCGGATCATCCTCCCGCTGCTCCGCCCGGTCATAGCCGTGGCGCTGGTGGTCCGCGGCATCGACGCAGCACGGGCTTTTGACACCATCCTCATCCAGACCAACGGCGGACCACAATCCGCCTCCGAAACCATGAGCCTGCTCATCTACCGGACGATGATCCGCTTCGGCGACCCAGGCCTCGCAAGCGCCATGGGCACCATCTACCTGCTGGCCATGCTCGCCATCGCCTTCGTCGCCGTCACCACAATCTGGCGGCCAGGAAAGGACACCTGATGAGCATCGCTGAGACCCCCGACGACAGCGGCGTGCTGGCGGCCGCCGTCCCCGGCCGGCCACGCCACGCCGGAATCGCATACCGCAATGCGCCTGCACCGCACCAAACGGAGAGCACCATGCCAAGCCGGACAGCCCTAGCGCCTCAGACCACCACGGAACCTTCACGGACCGGCGGAGGCCGCAGGCGCCGCGGCGTGAATCGTGAAGGACTCGAAGCCGGCAAGCGCAGCACGAGGACCATCCTGTGGATCCTGCTCGCAGCCTCCCTCGTCCTCTACGGCTTCCCGTTCCTGTACCTGCTGTTCACGTCCTTCAAGACGCCGATCGACACCATTGCCGTTCCCCCGACCATCCTGCCCAAGGTATGGACGCTGGATAACTACACCAACGCCCTGGGCCGCAGCGGGGTGCCGGCGTCGTTCATCAACAGCATCCAGACCGCCGTCATCAGCACCCTGCTCTCGCTCGTTCTGGCCGTCCCGGCGGCCTACGGCATCACGCGCTACAAGACCCGCAGTGGCCGCGTGTTCATCATGGCCGCGCTGGTCACCCGCATGGTGCCGCCGGTGGCCATCGGTATCCCGTTGGCGTCCATGATGGCCTCCGTGGGCCTGGCCGACACCCCCATCGCCCTGTCCATCGCGCACACCACCATCTCGCTGCCGCTCTCCATCTGGCTCATGTCCAGCTTCTTCGAAGCCGTCCCCCAGGACCTGGAGGAAGCGGCCACGGTGGATGGCTGCAGCCGGCTCGGAGCGCTGTGGCGGGTGGTGATCCCGGTCGTCTCGGGAGGCATCGCAGTGACGGCGATCTTCGCCTTCCTCGCGTCCTGGAACGAGTTCCTGTTCGCGCTGCTCATGACCGCCGTCCGGTCCCAGACCACACCCGTGGTCATCGCAAACTTCCAGACCCAGTTCGGGCTGGACTGGGGATCCATGACAGCCCTCGCGGCCGTCTACTCGATCCCCGTCATCCTTCTCACTCTTCTCTTGCAGCGCAAGATCGTCGCAGGCATGACGCTCGGCGCCGTCAAGGGCTGAGAAACCACAGCACAAAGGGAAGAACCCATGTCAAGCAACAACTACTACGACGTGACTACGTGGCCCGTCGGCAATCCGTCCGAGGACGTCGGTGAGGTAATCAACAGCATCATCGCCGACATCAAGGACCGGCAGACGGCCACCGATGCGAACCATGGTGGAAAGCCAGGCGCGGTGATCTACCTTCCGCCCGGGGACTACCACCTCCGTACGCAGGTGGTGATCGATGTCAGCTTCCTCAGGATCCATGGCTCCGGACACGGCTTTACCTCCTCCAGCATCCGGTTCAACGTTCCCGAAGAAGAATGGCCCGACTTGCATGAGCTGTGGCCCGGAGGCAGTCGCATAATCGTCGACCTTCCCCTCGGCGCAGACGAGGAGGAATCCAAGGGAGCCGCCTTCTACGTTGAGCGAAGCGGGAGCCCGCGGATCAGCTCGGTCGAGTTCTCCAACTTCTGCATCGACGGGTTGCACTTCAACCCCGACGACTCGGGGATGCATCCGGAGAACACCTACGTCAACGGCAAAACCGGGATCTACGTCGCGAACGCCAATGACTCATTCCGCGTCACCGGCATGGGGTTCGTCTACCTCGAGAACGCCCTCACCATCTACAACGCGGACGCGCTTTCCATTCACGACAACTTCATCGCCGAATGCGGAAGCTGCATCGAACTGCGCGGCTGGGGACAGGCATCAAAGATCACCGACAACCTGGTCGGAGCAGGGCCCAAGGGCCACTCGATCTACGCCGTGAACCATGGCGGGCTCCTGATAACCGCGAACAACGTCTTCCCCCGAGGTGCGAGCAGCGTCTACCTCCACGGCGTCACGCGTTCAAGCGTCACCAACAACCGTTTGCATTCGTTCTACCCTGGCATGGTGGTTCTCGCAGCGAATAGTTCGGAGAACCTCGTGGCCACGAATCACTTCTTGCGTGACCATGAGCCCTGGACGCCTTTCTTGGGTGTCGACAACGGCTTGGACGACCTCAACGGGCTTCTCTGTGTCAGCGGCGCTAACAACTCTGTCATCGGCAACCACTTCTCCGAGATCATCGACTCACAGAGCATCCGTCCGACAGGTGCGATGCCTGTCATCATCCGGCTGATGTCGGGGGTTGGCAACTTCGTCTCCAACAACCACGTGGTGGCGATGGATGTCCGCTCCGCGTCAAGTGACTCCTGCTTCGAGGCTCAGGTGGACGCCCTGTTGACGACCGAGGCTTCGGACGCCCTCGCCGTTACGGCCGTCCTGGTCGATTCCGAATCAGCCCGGAATACGATCCTTGACTCCGGAAGTGACGCCCAAGTTATCGCAGACAGGGCCGTCAACGCCTTCAGGGCCACACCCACCGTCGGTTTCCAGGCGGCACACGCACCGCTTGTTGCCCGGTAACCCGCCCAGGCCCCGGCGAGATCCCCGGGGATCGCCATCCGGCCCCTGGGACGAATAAAACGTACGCAGCAATTACCCGGACATAGAATCAGCATCAACATAAGGACGTGGGAGACCAATGAACAAGTCGGTTGGCATCAAGGACGTGGCGGCCGCAGCCGGTGTCTCTGTCACAACGGTCTCCCACGTCCTCAATGATGTTGTCTACGCCCGGGTGGGGGCGGAGACGAGGGAACGGGTCCACGAAGCGGCGCGGCGTCTCGGATACGGCCCGAACCGGCTGGCGCAGGCCCTGCGCACCCAACGTTCGGGCATGATCGGGTTCATCAGTGAGGAAATCGCCACCACCCCCCACGCTGGCCGGATCATTTTGGGGGCCGAGGAGACGGCACGTGCCCGCGGGTACCGCATCATGATCATCAACTCCACCAGCACCAGCTCCCAGGATTCCAGGGAAAGTGATGTGGCGGATCTGCTGGACCGGCAGGTGGACGGCATCCTGTACGCCACCATGTATCACCGCAAACTAGTCGTCCCCAAGAACCTCGTCGGACTCCCCGCTGTCCTGGTGGACTCCGAAGACATCAGCCACACCGTTTCCTCCGTTATCCCCGACGAAATCGCCGGTGCGAGGTCGGCCGTACAAACCCTGATCGACGCCGGGCACACCCGCATCGGCATGCTCAACAACACCGACGACGTCCCGGCAACCCACTCCCGGCTCAGGGCCTTCAAAGAAACACTCGCGGACGCCGGGCTGCCCTTCCACGAAGAACTGGTCCAGTCTGAGCCTTCGGAGGTGCCCGGCGGCCACCAGGCGGCCCTGCGCCTGCTGAAACCGCAAAGCCGGCCCACGGCCGTGTTCTGCTACAACGACCGCATGGCCATGGGTGCGTACCGGGCCGCCGGGGAACTTGGCCTCAGGATTCCGGACGACATTTCCATTGTCGGTTTCGACAACCAACAACTTATTGCCGAAAACATCTACCCCGCACTGACAACCGTCGCCCTGCCCCACTACGAAATGGGCGCATGGGCAACCGAAAACCTGATCGACGCCATCGAGGGAAAAACCGACCTGCAGCTGTTCGCGGCTCACCCGACCCTTCTTCCCTGTCCCCTGGTCCTTCGCGATTCGGTCGCCTCCCCAAAGCACCAGGGCGCTCACAGTAGGGCAGCACCGGACTCACCCACACGCCCCAACACCTGACCCCGAGCGCGTCCAGTAGGGGACGCGCCCAACCTTCCAAGGACCTCGAATGCACATCACCCCAGTTCCCCCATGCCCTGAAACGGATGTCGTCGTCGTCGGCGAGGCCATCATCGACATCATCGACACCGCAGCAGGGCCCTTCGAGTTTCCCGGTGGATCGGGTATGAACGTCGCGTTCGGACTCGGCCGGCTAGGCGTCAGCACCGCATTTCTCACCGCATTGGGCAGCGATGAACGCAGCAAGGCCATCCAGCGGCACTTGGACACCGCGGGGGTACGCCTGCTTCCGGGAGCCGAACACCTCAACCGCACATCCACTGCCAGGGCGCTTCTGGACAGCAGCGGTTCCGCAGAGTACGAATTCGACTTCGAATGGAACCTCCCCCAAATCAGCCCGACTTTCCTCCCGAAGGTGCTGCACACCGGGTCACTGGCCTCCTTCATGGAGCCCGGAGCAACCCAGGTCCGGTCCTTGCTGGAACTGTTCTCACGCCGCTGCCTGATCACGTACGACCCCAACATCCGCCCGACACTGCTCCGCAGCCACACCGAAGCGCTCAGGACCTTCGAACACACAGTTGCCCTGGCTACCGTCGTGAAACTCAGTTCAGACGATGCCCGGTGGCTATACCCGCGCACGTCCCCTCACGACGTCGCGCGGCGGCTGCTTGATCTCGGGACGGAACTGGCAATCATCACCGATGGCGCATCCGGATCCTATCTGCGCTCGAATGCCGCCGAGATCGACGTGCCGGCACCACCAGTGGTCGTCAAAGATACTGTCGGCGCAGGCGACTCCTACATGTCCTCGCTTATCGCCGGCCTCCTCGAGGACCGCGAAGACGATTTCGGCTACGGCAAACTCACCCGCCTGGGAACAGCCGCCTCGCTCGCTGCCGCCATAACGGTCGGACGGCACGGAGCGAACCCGCCAACACGGGCAGAACTTGTCCGATCCTTGGAACTGGCCCAGATTTCCCGAAAGAACTCCGATGACTGAAACAACAACGCACCCTGCCGGGGGCGGCGGCGAAGAAACCGCCCCCACCGTCCGGCCGGTACTTCACTACACGGCCAAGAACACGTGGCTGAACGACCCCAACGGACTCGTGTGGCACCGGGGCGTGTACCACCTCTTCTACCAAAACAACCCTTTCGACAACGTCTGGGGCAACATGTCCTGGGGACACGCCACCTCAACCGACCTTCTGCACTGGACCGAACACCCGGTTGCCATCGCCTGCGACGAAGAAGAAGACGTCTTCTCCGGCAGCATCGTGGTGGACCACGGCAATACATCGGGATTCGGCACAGAGGAAGATCCGGCTTTGGTGGCCATCTACACGAGCGCCTTCAAGGAAGGCTCTGCGCACCAAGGAACACAAGCCCAGTCTCTCGCGTTCTCCACGGACGCCGGCATGACCTGGAGCAAATACGCAGGCAACCCGGTGCTTGACCGCGGCTCGGCCCATTTCCGGGACCCCAAGGTGTTCTCCCATGAGGGACCGGCCGGTTCCTGCTGGGTCATGGTGGCGGTGGAGGCCCGGCATCAGCAGGTTGTGCTGTACCGCTCGGCCAACCTCAAGGACTGGGAATACCTGAGCACCTTCGGCCCTGCAAACGCCACAGGAGGCGAATGGGAATGCCCCGACCTGTTCCCGCTCCCCCTCGACGGAGACCCGGACAACGTCAAATGGGTCCTGGTGGTCAACATCAACCCGGGTGCCGTGGCCGGCGGCTCGGGAGGGCAATACTTCGTCGGCGACTTCGACGGCGTGCAGTTCACTGCCGACCCTGATTCGCTCGTTCCAGCGGATGCCGACGGGAACGTAGATCTCAGACACTGTCTGTGGCTCGACTGGGGACGTGACTACTACGCCGCCGTATCCTTCAGCAACGCCCCGGAGAACCGCCGCATCATGATCGGCTGGATGAACAACTGGGACTACGCCAACTCCCTGCCCACGTCTCCGTGGCGCTCCAGTATGTCGCTTGCCCGCGAGGTCGAGCTTGCGACGGTGGACGGCTTGCCGCGCCTGGTACAGCGCCCGGTGCTGCCGTTGGACTGTGGGGAGCCGGCCCGCACCATCCAGAACATGGAACTTCACGACGCCCTGCTGCAAGTTCCCGATGCGGTACCCGGATCAGCCCAGCTGATCGAGGCCGAGATCCTGCCCGGCACCGCCCGGACCATTGCTTTCAGGCTCCTCGGCGCACCGGACGGGAGCGCCGCAACGGTCCTCAGCTTCGATGCCGTCACGAGCCGGCTCACCCTGGATCGCCGCAACTCCGGAAACACCGCCTTCCACGACAAGTTCGCGTCGGCTGAGTCGGCACCCGTGGAGCTCGACGATGGCGTGCTAAGGCTAAGGGTAATCGTCGACCACTGCTCCGTGGAGGTCTTCGCCCAAGACGGCAGGGTCGTTCTGAGCGATCTGGTGTTCCCGCTGCCCGGGAACCTGCGCACCGACTTGTGCGTGGAAGGCGGCACGGCCATTGTGCGGAAACTAGCCGTCACGGCATTGTCCTAAACACAGCACTACACCGCAGTACTCACGTCCCGCTGGAAAGCCACCGGCCGGGGGCCCATGATCCGGAGGGATCACGCACGGATAGGATCGGCAAGCACCCCCGGCTTAACCGTCAACTGTAGGTAGGAGGCTGACACAGAGACGTGCAAGACGACTTTTGAGCTCGGGCCGCGGCGGTAAAGGACGCGCGCCATACCGGCGACCCACAGGGCGTGCTGGGCATACCTGCCGGGAAATACTCCGAGGCCCTCGCCACGGGACCTGCACCCGGAATAGCTTGCCGAGGCTGGTACGGCACTCCGCACCGCCAAGACCTGAGAAGGAACAAGGCACCGTCAAGAATGCGTATCCCACCTATCCGTGACGGGCACAGCACCACTGGTGCGCCTTGGTCCTATTCCTTGAGCGCCCCGAACTTTGGGGATTACCCGGTAAAGAGCCCAAGTGCTGCGCAGTTCTTGTCCAAGACGTCCGGACCAGCTGCCTGCTGGAGGACACACCCCCCAACCTCCTGCCGCGCTCCGGATGCCGCTGGGGTCTGCGGGCAGCGAATGGAGGATTTACTGGAGGGGGCAGAACGCCCCAATCCGAGCTCTGCGACAAGCGGATCGACCAGTAGAGCCGTGGGCTCATCCGCTGCCGCGAAGGGCACTCGTGCAGTGCCGCGTTCACCATGGATGCCGACGCCAAGTTCGACCTCATCTGGACGCAACCTCGTACTCGTCCTCGCCCACGCGCAGCGTGGGCGAGGTGATCTCGCTGATGGGCAATTTTCTAGTATCGACGAGGTGGGCGCCGGTACGGTTGAAAGCTTCGTAGTAGCCGTGGCCGACCGGAGGCAGTTTGGCGCCGTAGGGGTAGCCCTTGGGGGCCAAGAGCTCGGCCGTCTGCGGATCGAGCACGGTTTCCCGGATCTTCGCGCGGACGAACTCGGCGGCGTACGCGTTGGCTTCAGCGGATGTGTCTATGTCGTCGAAGGTCGAGAAAGAGCCGGAAGCGGGAGCTTCAGTGCACTTCCGTGCTCTGTGGTGCGGCCAGTCTCGCTGCCTTTGGGGCGATGGGTGTTGGCACGGTGCGGGCGGCGATGACCAAGGTGAAGGCTGTTGCGAGGCCGAGAATCGCCCAGGCGCATATTTGCCGGCCGGGGAGGTCGGTTGTCGCAAGCCAGCGGATGGCATAGTTCGTGGTTGCACCCACGGGAAAGGTGAATACCCAAAACATTTGCGTGAAGGGAAGTTTGCGGTATTCGGGGAGGAGCATGACCTGCATCAGCACCATGATCAACAGTACGCCTGTCAGTCCGAGCTGGATTGTTCCCAAGGGGCCTGGATGTGACACCATCCACGCGATGTTGGCCGTTGCCGGTGCAGCCAGATAGGCGGACAGGCCGACCTTGGCGGCTGGTGGCACCTCGCCGCCGGTCATCAGGCGGACGGTGACGACAGTTCCTATCACCAGCCAGAAGAACACGCCAACGCCAAACGCGGCCATGGCCGCATTATGGGCTTGGATGCTTGAGAACCCGATGCTGGCAACGAAGGATCCGGCCGCGACGGGCAGCAGGTAGCCGGGATGGATGGATTGCATGGATACCCCGCCGGTGACCCAGTGGGCAAGGAGCTGGGCAGCGACGACGGCAAGGGCGGCAATGAAAACCATACACAGCCAGGCGCCCCATGGCGGCAGATACTGGCTGTAGTGGGACGAAAGCAGGATCCCGATTAGTGGGATGAAGGACGCAAAGGGCCCTGCCACTTCGTGTCTCAGGTCGGCCCGGAATGCTCCTTTTCGACGAAAGCCCCGGAACACGTAGACGGCGGTCAGGATCAACCACAGGGAGCTTGCTGCCCCGTAAAAGAATTCCTCCGGCCACATCGGGGCTCCGAGAGAGCTCCTCGCAGCGGACCAGCCGCCGCCAAGGCCGGCAAGCCCCAAGGGAATGCCGAAGCGGCTCAACGCCGGCATTCCCGACGGGGCGTCCGGGGACAAGACGCGATCCGTAGGGGGCGGCGTCAGCGCAACAGCGGTGCCGGTATCAGTCATCTTGGCAGAGAGCCTGGTTGGTGGGTGAAGATGAGTAGCGTGCTGGTCGCGGTGGCGAGGAGTTCTCCCCCTGCGGTGCTGAGTCTGCCTTCGGTGAATATCACGCGCGAGCCAGTCTTCACGACTGATCCCTCTGCGCGAAGAGCACCCTTCTGGAGCGTGACGGGTCGCAGATACTTGACCGCCAGGTCAATGGAGGTGTAACCGATCCCGGCTTCCAGGGTGCTGTGTGCTGCGCAGCCGAGCACCGTGTCAAGGAGCGTGCAGGCCAGGCCGCCGTGCACCATTCCGAGGGGGTTGTAGTGCGCTTCGCCAGGCTGGCACTGGAACTCGACGTGTCCGTGCTTCGCGTCGACGAGATCGAAATTCATGAGGGAAGCGATCGGCGGCGGCGCGATGCTGCCGTCGCGGAGGCCGGAAAAGTAGTCCAGACCCGACAGCCGTGGCAGCTGTTCGAGCGCGATTGCCGGATCCATCCAGGTGAAGGTTTCCGAGCGTTGCGCGGAGGCGTTCGTTGACACCAGGGTTTCCTCCTTAGGTTCTCTGCAAGTCGTCAGGCTTTGCCGCGGTCATGCCGGGGAATTGGATGCCAGGACCGGGTACAGACCCGAGATCGGACCGGACAGGCCGAGCTTCACGCCGGCGCTGATCTCGTCCACGATGACCTCGTAATCACCGTGCTCGAGCCCATCGAAGGACTTCCGTGCGACTTCCTCGGGGGAGGTCTTCGGGGCATCCACGCCCCTGGCCATGGCCGTGTCCATGTAGCCGACGTGAACACCCGTCACCTGGGTGCCTTGAGGTGCCAGTTCAAGGCGGAAGGAGTTGGTCGCTGACCACAACGCGGCCTTTGATGCGCTGTAGGCGCCGGTAAGTGCGATCCAACTGAGCACCGAGTGGATGTTGAGGACCGCTGATGTCTCGCTGGCGGCAAGCACCGGTGCGAATGCCCTGGTCATGGCGACGGGTCCGAAGAAGTTGGTCTCCATGACTTCGCGTATCTCCTCGTCGGAGAGTGCCAACAGAGTGTCGGATTCGACGCTCGTACCGGCGTTGTTGATCAGGACTGTGACGTCCTGGGCCTGGGCGACGGCCGCCCGGACCGCGTCAGCGTCGGTGACATCGAGGGCGAGGGGGACGACCCGGGGATCGTTCCACTCTTGCGGGCGGCGTGCGGTCGCGTACACCTTTGCAGCCCCACGGGCGAGGGCCTGTTCCACGAGCTCGCGGCCCAGTCCTCCGTTCGCGCCGGTGACAAGGACGACGGCGCCAGATAGCAGGGGCATGGATTCTCCTACTGTCGGATAGGGCGGCGACGCGGTTGTCGCGGTCTCAGAACCCCAGATTAGCCGAGTCAGTTGGATTTTCCAACTAACCTGTATACTTGGCGAGAGTACTGAAAGCAGGTGAACGATGAATAAGCCGACCGAGAAGGCAGTAGATGCGCCGAGGGCGTGTTTCATCGCGGCAGGCCTCGACGTTTTAGGGGAACGGTGGGCCCTGCTCGCCCTTCGCGAGATGTCGTTGGGCGTTCACCGGTTCGATCAGATTGCGCGCAATACCGGCGCGTCCCGCGACATCCTGACGGACCGGCTGCGCACGCTCGAAAACCGTGGCGTGATTGAGCGTGTCCAGTACTCCGAGCGCCCTGCGCGCTACGAGTACCACCTCACAACCTCCGGAGCGGAAGTCGCGCCCATTCTCATTTCGCTCGCGGCGTGGAGCAGTACATGGATGCGCGACGAGACGCCGCGTGCTTCTTACCGCCATAGTTGCGGGGCGGACCTGAAACCGGTGGTGTTGTGTGCGGAATGCGGTGAGGAGTTCACGCCAGGAAGTCTGTTACTGGGACCGCTTGTGTCAAGCGCGGGTACGGACCCGGCGTCCGGCCAGTAACCACAAAAATCAGGCAGATGACGACGGCGGTACGTCCCGCCGTCGTCCTCTTGCCACCGTTTGCGTCCGGCTTTTGCCGGCTGATTCCGGGGACTCAGCCCTCAAGTTCCTTTTCGAAGCAGACTGACGCCGGTATCGCGGTGTCGTAGGGCGGATAGGCCGGTATTTGTCGGTAGCCGATCTTCCGGTACAGGGCTTCTGCTTCCGGTTGTTGGCCGCCGGTTTGAAGAATGACCCGTCTGGCGCCGGCCGCAGCCGCGATCTGCTCCAGCCCGGCCATCAGTCGAGTCGCCGCCCCGAGGCCACGCGCCGCGGGGTCAACGATGACACGCTTGACTTCCCACTCCCCGTCCAGCAGGCGAAGTGCCCCATGCGCTACCGCATGCCCGGAGGCTGTGACAATGAGGACGTTCGCGACGAAGTCTTCAGCGGCGACGTCTAAGGCCGCCCTGGCGGCAGCCGGAAGGGCGGGTTCGTCCTCCGTGGCGTACCGGTCGAGGAGTTCCTTGTTCAGCAGATCCCGTAACCGGACAGCACGCGGATCCTCAAAACTAACTTCTTCGAGATTCAGAACCAACTTCTCACCCGACACCAGACCTTCCTTCAGATTAGCGTGGAATCATGCTGCCGACCCCTGGAAGAAGGAGTCGACGACGGCCGAAGCGACAGCCGTACTGGAGCCCCCCGTCTGGGGACTCCAGTATGACGTCATGGTACTGCTCTGGGCCGCTCAGTGGCGCGCACCAGCCACTTGTACCAATGCCTCGCAGCGCCTGCGGTGCCCTACCGAACGCGGTTCAGGTGCTCATGCCGAGGTGTGCTCCGCATGCCACGTCGAGTGTTACGCCGGTGATGTAGCGGTTGTCCGGGTCGGCAAGGAAAAGGATGGCGCGGGCGACTTCGTCTGGTTCGGCGACCGGCGCATTGGAAGTTGCGCGGCGCGTTTGGCCCGGTTGGCGGTTGAATCCGGGCCGGAGTCTTTTGCGAACTGCGCCCACAGAGGAGTGTTCGCGGGGCAGGGTGCGATGGTGTTGACGCCCGGGAGCGTGTTGGAAGGACACCCGAAGGGGAAAAGGCAACGGCGAATGCGGGGCATCCTGGGGTAGCTGTTGAGGGTGTAATCCGTTGCGGCCGGTCCGGTCATGCGCAGACCCGCGAGCCTCCTTTTCTCTCCGGTTCTTTCAGGGCGGAGTCCGGCAAGCAGGAGTGCGGCGCGGAAGGCGTGATCGGGGACGGGGACTTTCCGGTTCAGGCAGCAAGCCCGTAGAACGCCTCGGTGTCGATTCCTGACTACCGCTCCCTCTGTGCCCATCCCGGCTGAAAGAACCCGGCCCGGTGCGTTTCGTGAGCCGGCGACGGTGGTCTGGCTCTCTCCGCCCCTCCGGCCTCAACACGCGGACGGCCCGTGCCGATCTCTGTCCTGGCCGGAACGCACGGTCAAGAAGGATGGAGACTGGATGCGATTTGGACTGGCGTCATGGCTGAGAGCGTGCCGCGGTCGCTGCGCCCCCCGGTCGCGCTGGCGTTGGCGAAGGCCATGGAAGCAATCTCTCCCACGGGTACCCTTCCTGGTGATCTGGCGTTTGAGCCCAAGTGGGATGCCAGGAATGTGCCCTGTTGGGGGCCGAAGGGGTGTCGTTGTTTTCCCTGCAAGGCCGAGATTTGCCCAGGTATTCTGTCGGCGTGAAGCGCACTTTTTCTGACTTTGCCTAGCGGGAGCGCTGTCGTTAGGGCACGACAGGTGTCGCCCACTAGTCGTCCTCCATCGCTCGGTCTCTGGACGAGCTGAGGAGGTGCGGGGTACTAACCTTCCAGATCAATCCCCGTTATTTTGGCCAACTGCTCAAGGAGCCGGTCTTGGAAGTTGCTGTCCCGGGCTACGGCGGCGACCGGTGCTGGTCGGCGGTGGTGCCAGACCGAACCGGTGTGCCTGGCGTCCGGACTGTCGCTGACAGCGAGCCATGTCTGAGTGAGGTGGCCTTGGTCGAGGTCGTCGGTGGCGGAGGGGCCGCCCATGCGGGTGGGCACCCAGCCCGGGTCGACCGCGTGGGTGATGACCTCTGGCCAGCGGTGGGCGATGGCGAGGGAGAGCGTGGTGACGAAAAGTTTGCTGTCGCAGTAGGCCTGGGTGCCGTTCCAGCGGCGAGTGGTCCAGTCTAGGTCGTGGAGGCTTTGGTCGCCGCTGACGTGCATGTCGCTGGTGAGGTAGATGAGCCGGTTCGGACTCTGGATCAGGCCGGTCAATAGGTAGGGGGCCAGAGTGTTGACTGCCAGCACTCGCGGGTGTCCCTCCGGGCCGGGGTTAGGGCCGGGGTCGCCATAGACGCCGGCGTTGTGGATGATGGTGTCCATCCGGCCGAGCTGGTTGACCTGGTCGGCCAGGCTGCGGGTCTGCTGGGCGCTGGCGAGATCACCGACGACCACGGCCGCGCCGCGGTCGGCCAGATCCCTGAGCGCGGCGGCCCGGTGGGTGTCGCGGGCATGGACTACGACCTGGTGACCGTCGTCGAGCAGGGCGGCAGCTGCGGCCCGTCCAAGGCCTTGGGCGGAACCGGTAATCAGGATGCGGGCCACAAGGGTCCTCTCGTTCGTTCGTCAGTTGACGTAGCTGCCGACAGGCGTGTTGTCGACGTAGATGCGTTGGTCGGTGAACTTGCCGTCAACGAGGGTAAAGATTGAACAGGCGTTGATCTTGATCTCCGTATCGTCGTGGAGGCGCCAGATGGTGGTGACCTCGAAGATGACCACTCCACCTTCGTCCTGCCAGACGTTGGTCAGCGGGTGGGCCAGCGACTTGACCTTGCCGAGCAGGGTGGTCATCTGTTCCAGCACGGCCGGTGATGGTCGGTGTGTTAGCGAAGGACAGGGTGATGTTGTCGGCGTAGTAGGAACCCAGTCGTTCCGGGTCTTTGGCCTCCATGGCGTTGAAGTAGTCGGTCAGGATGTCGATGGTGGCCTGGTCGGCTTGAGGCATGACGGGTTCCTTTGCTGGTGATGAAGGGATGGGCTGCGCATTTCGGTTCTCGGTGGCGGGGTTGGGCACCTTAGTCGGTGGAGGCCGTCCCGCTCGCGGCGGGCGGCTGTTCCGGTCCGTCACCGGCGCGGTGATGGAAGGCTGCGGGTTCGCTGGCCAACGCGGTGAGCGAGTCTAGCTGCGCCGGCTCGAGCTCGATGTCGGCTGCTGTGGCATTGGCTTGGAGCTCTTCGGGGGTCTCGGCACCGACGATGGCCGAGGCGACGGCCGGGCGGGACAGCAGCCAGGCCAGCGACGCCTGATACGGCGCCAGCCCCCATGCTCGGCTGAGTCGCTCGGTCTCGCGGGCGACGACGATCTCGGCGTCGGTGAACCCTGCTCCGGCGAAGCGCTGGTCACCGGAGACGTCGCGGTCGAGAACCCGGAGGTCGGCGAGCAGGCCGCCGTGCAACGGCGCGTAGGGGACGATGGACAGCCCGAACTGCTGGCAGGCGGGCGCGAGTTCGCGTTCGGCGGCTCGATCGAGGAGGTTGTACTTCACCTGTACGGCCACGGGCGCATTCAGCCGGCGGTCGTCCGCGATCCACAGGGCCTGCGCGACTTGCCAGGCGGGGTGGTTGGACAGGCCGACGTAGCGGATTTTGCCCTGCCTGATCAGGTCGTCATAGGCCGCGAGGGTCTGTTCCAACGGCGTGTCGGGGTCAGGGTCGTGGGCGTAGTAGAGGTCGATGTAGTCGGTCTCCAGGCGGCGCAGGCTGGCTTCGACCTGACGGATGATGTGGCGGCGTGACAGGCCACGGTCGTTGACGTCGAGTCCGACGATTCCGTTGGACTTGGTGGCGACCACCATCTGCTCGCGGCGGCCGCGGAGCGCGCGGCCGAGGATCTGCTCGGCGGGTTCACGGTCGGCCGCGGCCGGAGCGCCGGGCCGGTCGAAGACCGGCATGTTGCCATAGACATCGGCGGTGTCGACGAAGTTGATGCCAAGGTCGATAGCGGTGCCGACGACCCGGTTGGCATCCTGCGCGGCGGGAGCGACCCCGAACGTGGCGGTGCCCAAACAGATCCGGGACACTTTGACGCCGGTTGAGCCGAGGATGGAGTACTTCATCAGCAAGTTTCCTTGTCTTCCGTGGTGGTGGGAGGCGGGGCTAGCGGGCGGTGTAGCCGCCGTCGACGGGGAGCGCGACCCCAATGACGAAGCTCGCGCCCTGGCTGCACAGCCACAGCACGGCTGCACCGATCTCTTCGGGTTCGCCCAGCCGGTTGATGGGCTGGTTGGCCAGCGACTCCGCAAGGTCGAGCTCGCCGGTGGCAAGCATGCCGGTGACCATCGGAGTGGCGATGGTTCCGGGGCAGACTGCGTTGATCCGGATCCCGCGGGGAGCGTACTCGAGCGCAGCGCTGCGGGTCAGGCCAAGCACACCGTGCTTGGTGGCGTGGTAGGCGGCCCGCCCGGGGTTGCCGACGAGCCCGCCGAGGGAGGAGCAGTTCACGATGGCACCGCTGCCTTGGAGGCGCATCTGGGCCAGTTCGTGCTTCATGCAGGCCCGCACGCCGCGGAGGTTGATCGCGGTCACCCGATCGAATGCCTGGCCGGTTCGTCGGCCGCGTCGCAGACCGGGAGCTGGATGCCGGCGTTGTTGAAAGCCATGTCGAGCCGGCCGAACCTTTCGACGGCGGTGGCGATGAGCGCGGCCACCTGCTCCTCGTCGGCCACGTCGCACGGCACAGCGAGCACCTGGTGGCCGCTGCCGGCCAGCTCCGCGGTGACGGCGGACAACGTCGCCTGGTTGATATGGGCCAGCACCACGGCGGCGCCGGCTTCGGCAAACGCGCGTGCGGTGGCCAAGCCCATACCGGAGCTGGCGCCGGTGACCAAGGCGACCTGGCCAGTGAAGTCGTAGCTCGGATTCATCGGTGCTGCCCCTGGCGTCGCCGGTGAGGCATTCTCGTGGGCGAAAACAACAGCCATTCCTGGCCCTGGCCGGTGCTGAAACACATTTGTGTGTGAGTCATTGCTCTCCTCGGGTAAGTCGTTCCGGGCGTCCGCTGCGTTGGGCAGTGGCAGCCGTTGGGTGGACCGGGCGTAGCAGGCACCCGCTTTCGGGCGGCGCGTGTTTGCGTCGAGGACCTGTTGGCCAGGACTGTTTGCCCCCCTCTGGCGATAAACTATAACCGAGTGGTAGGTTTTGGTCAATGGAGTATGAGATGGTGGTGCCATGCCCAATAGCACAGTGACTAACGCGCGGGGACCCTACCGCACAGGGATCCGGCGGCGGGAACAGATCGTCGCCACGGCGATCGCGGTCTTCGGCGAGTACGGCTATGCCGGCGGATCGATCCGGACCATCGCTGAGCGGGTCGGGGTCTCCCACGCCACACTGCTGCAGCACTTCGGTAGCAAAGAAGGACTCCTGACGGCTGTGCTGCAGGAGTGGGACCGCCGAACGGTGGAAGCCAGCCTGTCCGGTGTTGTCGGGCTGGACTATTTCCGCCGGTTGCCTGAGGTCATGACTGCACATCGAAGCAACCGGGGGCTGCTCGAGCTGTTCACCACCATCGCGGCCGAGGCTTCCAGCCCTGCCCATCCGGCTCACGTCTTCATTCAGCACCGCTACACGAACAACCTTGCCACCCTTGGAATCCATCTCCAGCAGGCGGTCGACGCCGGCGACGTGGCACCGTTGACCCGCGCCGAAATTGAGGTAGAAGTTCGCCTAGTCACCGCCGTGTTGGACGGGATCGGGCTGCAATGGCTGCTTGACCCGTCCACAGACGTCACCGTCAGCGTCGAGACATACATCAACCGGACGATCACAGCCTGGCGTAATAGCCGGAAATAGGGACCACGTAGGAGCAACCCCGCGCCACCCAAGGGCCGAAGCAGTTCAATCTTGGGCATGCGGCATCTAGATCGTGCCACGGCGGCCATCCAAACTATCGCCGGCCTCTTTCTTGTTGAGTTGGCGGCGCACCCCGGGCATTAGGGCGCCCTTTAGTGAAGTGGATCGTTATTCAGGGCCCTGTTGTGCAAGTTGAACATCCGCCACGACGGGGCAACGCTCAGGGTTGACCTCCCCAACCGCGAGGGCGGACTCCGGTACGCACGCACAGTGGCCGACTACATTGCCCACGACACCACTGCCGCCTGCGTGCTTTTCGCCGTGTACACCTCCGAGACCCAGAAACCGGGCCAGCTCAAGCCCCACGCAGCAACCATCGCAGCACTGACGTGCGCGCTGGCCGAACGCGAAACGACCATCCGTTACGAGCTCCTCGTCGGAGACAAGGCCGTTTCCCAGTAGGACGGCGATACTCGGGACGGACTGACACTGCTGCTGACGGCGACCAGTCCAGCCCGATCAATGCCGAATTCGTCTACCGCGGCTAGAGGAAGCCAGAGCTCGCTGGCTGGCAAGTTGTACGCGAGCAGATCCTAACCACTTCATGAAGGCCCACCGGGAAAGCGAAAGCAAGGTAGAGAAGTCCTTCAGTCACAGCCGGAACCAGTTATGTCGCCCGCTCCGCGAACGACAATGAAGAAGTAGCAAAGAACCGAGCCATCGAGTTTCTATTGGAAGGAGCCGCCGGCCACACTAACGGCCACCAACAAAAACGGCCCAGAAGGGGCCATTATAAAAGCTGATTTGTGCACAGTCAGAGGGCCAAAGGCCCCCTGACCTGCGGAAACACTGTGCCCGAGGTGGGACTCGAACCGCATTCCGGGCCCCGGAAACACAGGGAACTCCCGAAAACATGCCGAGTACGGCCCAGTCCGGCCTATGTACGGGCCAGTCCGACCGCAAGAGTGTGCACATTGTGCACACTTCCTTTTGACCAATTCAGCCGGCTCCTTCCGGCGTCCGCTCCAAAGCCGGGAACCGGACCGCCGTGTTCAGTTTCAAAGCACTCCGATGAGGGCCTCTCTTCCTTGCATGCTCGGCGGCACTCAGGCCGAAAACGGTCGGACCAATAGGTTACAGCGCATGCCTGAACTCGATTTCCCTGATCACGGTTCCTCTCTTCAGAACCACATGGGTTGAAGCATGCGATTGGCACCACACTATGGACGCCGCGAGAAGAGAGGGACATCATGAAATCAGGCGTGAGGATCCCATCTCAGGGTGTAAATGGAGGCGGACCCACCCGATGGAGGCGTAAGGGCATGCCCGGTAAATCTATGCCGACGGGGCACTCCGCATCAGGCGGTCCGGCTCAGGCGGACGATCATTTCCTCGCGGATTACTACGAGCACGTAGATCCCGAGGCGCTCCTTCCTTACGCCGGTGAAACCTTGGAGCGCCGGGCACGGCACCATCTTTCGCTCGCCTCGGTGCTGACTCCGGGGACGTCAAGGGTGGATGTCCTCAACGAACCACATGCCAGCGTGGTGTTCGTGGTGGCCGAAGGCGCGCTTAACGTGGTCCGCTCCGTTACCGCGGAGCTAACCCGCGAAGGAGGGACGGTCCGGCTGCTCGTCCATCCCTCGTTCCGGGTCCTTCGGGACCCTGCAAGCCATGAGTTGCTCGAGCTCCGCCATACTCCGCAGCGCGCGGAACTTGCTTCCGAGCTGCCCGATTCCGGGACCACGGAAACTTGGATTGCGCTCGAAATCGGCAGGCTGCCGAGATCCTCGAATGCCGTGGACGCTATCGCGAATGTCCAAAGGGTTCTTGCCGACGCGCGGGCAGTTACAGAGGACTCCCCTGCCCTGAAGGAACAAGTAGCCGCCCTCGACTCCTTGGCCGCATTCCCGCGCGGTTGCGTGCCGTCAACCGAACAGCTCGGAGAACTTCTGGAGTGGCTGAACCGAGGGAACTTCATTTTTCTGGGATATTGCGAGTACGGTTTGACGGCGGGGAAGGCTGGGCCGGTTCTTCGACTCCGTCCGGGCACTTGCCTGGGCCTTTTGCGCAGGCAGAATCCCCCTCTCAACTCCGAAGAGTCTGCGTTGAGCGGCTCGCAAGTTCTCGCGCTATACACCTCCGCCCTTCGCTCCTCGATTCCGGAACCCTCTTACCTGGACGAAATCCGTCTCCCGAGGTTCAGTGCTGCCGGAGTCGTCAATGGGGATCGCAGGTTTGTGGGCGTTTTCGCCCCGGGAACGGCGGATCAATCAGTGCGTCGTATTCCGGTGCTCCGAGACAAGGCTGCCAGCGTGCGTGACCGGCTTGGTTTCGCCCCCGGGTCAACCGAGGAGAAGAGGCTGTTTGCCGCGCTGGGGTCGTTCCCTCTCGGGGAGCTGTTCGACATCGGCGAAGGCGAACTGGCTCGGCTGGCGGCTGTCATCTTGCGGGTCCAAAAGCGCCATGAGACAAGTTTGCTCCTACGCTTCGATAACTACGGTCCCTTCATGATTGCGCTGGTGTTCCTTCCGCGCCGCCGCTACAGCGCGGCCGTGCGGCTCAGGATTGAACAGGCGCTCAAGGAAGCCTCGAGGGCCTCATCGCTTGAGTCCGAGATCCGTCTCAGCGAATCGCACATGGCGCGCATCTTTTTTCGCGTCCTGCTGCCTGCACTCGCAACACCACGGTCCATCGATCCGGACGCACTGGAGCGGACACTCATCAATGCCACCCGGACCTGGGCCGAAGGAGTTGACGAAGCCCTGCGCGAACGCTTCCCCGCCGAACAGGCCAGAAGGTTGTCCGTACTCTGGGCCAGTGCCTTCCCTGCCAGCTACCGGGCAGACTTCGAGGTCCCAGACGCCCTTGAGGACATAGAGAAGTTTGAACAGTACGATCTGGACGGCACCGGCGGCCGGCCCCTGAATGACCCCGTGCTGGCCGTCCGGGCAAGTACCAAGCCGACCGGCGTCGAGGACACACGGATTCGCCTCTATCTGACCAGTGCCCGAAGCCTCACGCAGATCCTGCCGTTCCTCCACAATCTGGGCGTGCAGGTCCTCAACCAGCGACCCTTCGAGGTCCTGCGGGGCAACGCCCTGCCGCTGTTCCTCTACGACTTGGGCGTGCAGTATCCGCCTGGCGTGGATCCTGCCGGAACCAGCTCCCTGCTCGCGGAGGCATTCGGCGCAGCCATGCGCGGGGACACCGAATCAGACCGCTTCGAGGCCTTGGTCCTGCAGGAAGGCACGGAATGGCGGCAGGTCGCGATCCTTCGCAGCTATGCCAAGTATCTCCAGCAGCTGGGAACCACCAACTCGTACGACTTCATCGCGGACTCGCTCCTGGCCAACCCGACGGCGACCCGAGCCCTGCTGGCCCTGTTCCGCGCCCGTTTCGATCCGGGTCTTGGCATCACACAGCGACTCCGGGACACGAGGGCCGCCCGCACAGCGGTGGCCGGGGCGATCGACGCCGTCGCGTCCCTGGACGCGGACCGCCTGCTCCGGACCTTCCTGAACCTCATCGAAGCGACATCACGGACCAACTTCTACCGCAACCGGCCGTACCTGAGCTTCAAACTCCAGCCCTCCCGTCTTCCCGGCGCCCCCTACCCACGTCCTCAGTTCGAGATCTGGGTGTATTCGCCCCGGGTCGAAGGCGTGCACCTTCGCTTCGGGTCGGTGGCTCGCGGGGGGCTGCGGTGGTCGGACCGGCGCGAGGATTTCCGCACCGAAGTCCTCGGTCTCGCCAAGGTCCAGATCATGAAGAATTCCGTGATCGTCCCGACCGGCGCGAAGGGCGGCTTCTACGCGAAGCACCTTCCCGATCCCATAACCGACCGGGCAGCATGGCTCGCCGAAGGCATCGAGAGCTACAAGGACTTCCTCCGGGGCCTCCTCGATGTCACGGACAACCTGGCCCCGCCCGACGTCGCCGGCTCCCCTGCCACTCGCGGCACACGAGGCCAGGTGGGACGTATCGTCCCGCCGCAGAACGTGGTGCGGCATGACGACGACGACTACTACCTCGTGGTGGCCGCAGACAAAGGCACCGCCGGGTTTTCCGACATCGCCAACGACGTGGCCAAGGAGTACGGCTTCTGGCTCGGCGACGCATTCGCGTCGGGCGGCTCAGTAGGCTACGACCACAAGCAGATGGGCATCACCGCCCGGGGCGCCTGGGCGTCCGCGACCCAGCATCTCAGCGAACTCGGGATCGACTCCGAGCATCAGGACTTCACCGTGATCGGCATCGGCGACATGAGCGGGGACGTCTTCGGCAACGGCATGTTGCTCTCCGGCCACATCCGGCTCGTGGCCGCCTTCGACCACCGGCACATCTTCCTGGACCCCACACCGGACGCGGCGTCCTCCCTCGAGGAACGCCGCCGCCTCTTCAACCTGCCCCGCTCCTCGTGGGCCGACTACAACCCCGCGCTCATCAGCACCGGCGGCGGGGTGCACCCGCGCACCGCCAAGTCAATCGCCATCACGCCGCAGGTGCGGGAAGCGCTGGCGCTTCCACAGCGCGCGACGGCGATGAATCCGCCAGAACTCATCCAGGCCATCCTGCGCGCGCCGGTGGACCTGATCTACAACGGCGGGATCGGAACCTACGTCAAGGCCTCCGCGGAAACCAACACCGAGGTCGGCGACAAAGCCAACGATGCGATCCGGATCAACGGCAACGAACTCAGGACACGGACAGTTGTCGAGGGCGGCAACCTCGGAATGACCCGACAAGGACGCGTGGAGGCAGCGCTGAACGGTGTCCTGCTGAATACTGACGCGATCGACGACTCTGCGGGCGTGGACTGCTCCGACCATGAGGTCAACATCAAGATCTTCATCGACCGCATGATTGCGGCAGGCAAGATGCAAGCCAGCGAACGCGCCGCCTTCCTGCACTCCCTCAGCGACGACGTGGCACGCCTGGTGCTGAAGAACAGCCGTGACCAGAACGTACTGCTCGTCAACGATCGTGCCCTTGTCCTCAACTGGAGCCCGGGCTTCGACGTCAACTGGAGCCCGGGCTTCGAACGGACCATGGACTGGCTGGAGAAAGCCACCGACCTGGACCGGGGGCGTGAGGCGTTGCCCACCACGGACCAGCTCCATGCACGGCTTCAGGCCGGCAAAGGGCTGACGTCCCCCGAGCTGTCCATACTGGCCGCCTACGCCAAAATCGCACTCGCCAAGGAACTGAACAACAGCGACATCGCAGACGACCGGTGGTTCGACCGGGTCCTTCGCAGCTACTTCCCCCCGCAGATCGTGGACCGCTTCGGAACCGAACTCCAAACGCACCCCCTGCGCCGACAGATCATCTGCACCGTGCTCGCCAACGACATGATCGACGTCGGAGGAATTACCTTCGCTTTTAGGGCCATCGAGGAAACCACCGGAAGCGCGGCCGCTCTCGCAAGGGCCTTCGTGGCAGTGCGCGAGGCCTTTGACCTTCACTGGATCGCGGACTGGATGGCCGGGCTTCCCTCAGCTGTTCCGGCCCAACATGCGGCGGAAGTGGCCCTGTATGTGCGGCGGATGCTGGACCGCGGGACGCGCTGGTATATGACCCATGACCATCGTGACCAGCAAGTGGAGCAGGCGCTCGGCAGGATCATGCCGGCCATGAACCTCCGTCGGAACCGAACCGCGGTCTATTTGCGCGGCGACGACATCGACCTCGGGCAGGACCTTCTGACCCACTGGGAGGCAATCGGTATCCCGCCGGACATTGCGGGACGCGCGTTTGAGGCAGTCCTGAGCTTCACTTTGTTGGACGTCTCACTCATTGCGGAGCAGATCGATGAGCCCATAGAGCGCATTGCTGATCTCTATTCCACCGTATTCCAGCGCATCGGGGCCCTGAAGCTGCTTCTGAGGATCACCGACCTTCCTGTGCAGAACCGATGGGAGACCCTCGCCAGGGCAGCCCTGCGGGACGATGTCTATTCCGCCGTGGCCGACATGACCGTCTCAGTTCTCAAGACAACACGCAGCAGCGGTCCCGTGCGAGCCGATTCCACGGAACGGATCGTGGAGTGGGAACGCGGACACCAAGAACAGCTCGCACGAATCAAGGACACCTTCGCCGAAGTCACCCAGCCCGGTCCGGTGGACATCCATTCGATCTCCGTCGCACTCAAGCTACTGAGGACCCTCGTGCGCAACTGAACGCCCCGAGACACCTCCGCAACCAGCGTCACACTCGGTCCTCTGGCCTCGGGGGTCGGCATACCAGCAGCTCTCCGTGGCCGCTGACCGCGACCGATCCGATGGAGTGGGGAGCCATCGCTGTGCGTCCGGCAGGCATCGCCTCCGCGGCAATGACGAGGTCTCCCTGCACCGCGATCAGGACCATGAAGCCCGGGGCGATCTCCTGCCACCCGTCGACGAGGATTCGCTCGATGCGGAAGTATGGATCCGCCACTCGGGGCAGCGCTGATCCTGCATTCGGGGCCCGGTTAACCAATTTGTCGAGCTCCTCATCATCGAGGTGTCGGCGGGTCACCGCTTCGAGCGCCAGATCGAAGCCGAGCCCCAGATGCCCCTCTGCCGGGCCGTCGAGGTCAAAATCTCTCCATTCGAGGAGGATCGACAGGTCTTCCGGTTCCTGCACTTCGAGGAGGAAGACGCCTTGGCCGATCGCATGCAACTGACCTGGGGGGACGAATATGACGTCACCTGGTTCGACGTCGATGGGGTTCAGAATATTCAGCAGGCTCTCGGAATCCTGGCTCTCGACGAGGTCGCGCAATTCCGAGCCTTCCACATCTCGATGGAGGCCAAGGTGGACTGTGCCTCCTCGGAGGATGTACCACGCCTCGGCTTTGCCGTGGGCGTGGCCTAAGTTCCTGGCTGCGAAGTTTCCGTCGGGATGGGCGTGTACGGGCAGACGTTGGCCGGCGTCGAGCAGCTTGACGAGCAAACGGGTATCCGGCCCGAAGGCAGCTAGGTGCTCGGGCCCCAGCCATCCCTGCGGGTCCCTTTCGATCGCAGTGGGCATCGGGACGCCGTCCGGAAGCGTCGTGATGCCCACACCTGGCTCGCCGAACACGGAGGTCGTGGAGCCAATCCAATCCTCCGGTTCATGGCTCGCGGCCGGCAGTTCTCCACGGAAGTCAGTGATCTGGCGGCCTCCGCGGTAGAAGCGGTCTGGTGGGCGGTTGGATGGCAGAACGATCAAGTCCACACTGACGCTCCTTCTGTAGCGATGTTGCCAAGGAATCCACCGACGAACGAGTCCCCGAGCCCGACGGTTGTAGGTATGGGGATCGATATCGCCCGGGCGGCAACGGCGTGAAGGCCTGTACCTGAGATCGCGGCAGACAGAGCCGCGCCCGCTTCGTTGAGCGGCAAGTCCGCGGTTCCTGCGTATTGCTCCACGGTGAAGTCGTCGCCGCAGCGGTAGCGGGTGCTTGCCATGGTTATCCCTCCGAAGAGCGCAGGGGCGTACCGCTCGGCGTGCTTTCCGGCAGCCAGCGCCCAGTACTTCGTGTGGACAACGAGCGTCCTGGCCGGAATGACGACAGCGAGGTCCCCCAATGCTTCCCGCACCGCGACCGGGTCTAGTAGATCGACCCCGTGGCCCAGGTGGGCTTGCATCTCGTCCTCGTTCATTCCGTAGACATCGATTCGGTCGAGCAGCGCGGCGCGCACGAGGGCGCTCAAGGCAGGCCTGTGGAATCCCGCATCCTCGTAGTACACGAAGGCGTCTTCGGGCAGCGCGTCCAGCGTTGATCGCAGTTCCGTGAGCCGGGCAGCCAGCACCGCCTCGTCCTGTATGGCGTTCAGACCGGACAGTAGGACGACGTTCGCCTCGGCGAGCACCCCCGACAGGTCCGGGCTGAGGCGCATTTCGGCGTTCGGCGGGTCGTTGACATAGATGAGGCGGTTGGGGAAGGGGGCGACGAGCTCCGTCCCAGGGACCCGGACCCGTGCCCCCTCCTCCCACTGCACGATCACGTGCGGCTCGATAGAGTCGTGCTCGGCGCTTGTAATCCACGAACACTCCGCTGGAAGCAGTCGTCTGAAGTGTTCGTTCACGCTGACCAGGTGGAGGGTCGATGTCATGCCGAGACCCGCGAGGGCGAGTCCGGCCCGAACTCCGGTTCCTCCCAGCGTCACCTTGCGGTGAAACCGCGAGGCGAAAGTCTCCAGGGCCTCGGGGGAGGCAACATGCCGCTCTCCCCCGACGCCCCGCCGGAAGTACCCGAGCAGGGACAGCACCAGACTCCGCTCGTCAACGATCGGCTTCGTGTTCCCGAGCTCCTCGGCACGGATGCCGTAGCTCTCGACGAGGTCCTCGATAACTTTGGACGACCATGCGATTTCGTAGTCAACACTGCCGCCGAGTCCGAGTACTAGGCGCGACGTCATGTCAGTACAGCTTTGCCTTGCCGGCTGCGTTGAACAGGTCGATCTTTTGGGCAGCAGTGGCCTTCATCGCGTCGATGCAGGGGGGCTGGATGCTGTTTGGCTCACGCAGACGCTCGTCCGTGCCGAGGATCTCGCGCATGCGGTTGTGGTAGCTGACCTTGATGTCGCTGGAGATGTTGATCTTATTGATGCCAAGCGAGACTGCACGGGCCAACTCCGCATCGGGGTTGCCGGATCCGCCGTGCAGCACGAGCGGGATGCCCACCGCCGCCTTGATCTGTTCGAGCAGGTCGTGGCGCAGCTCGGGGTTCTTTTCGGCTGGGTACAGGCCGTGCGACGTCCCGATCGCGATCGCGAGGCTGTCGACACCGGTCTCCTCGACAAAACGCACCGCGTCGTCGACGTTGGTGTAGATGATCTCGGCTGCCCCGGACTCGCCGTAGCTGTCGTTCGCGCCGATCGTGCCGAGCTCGCCCTCGACCTGAATGCCGACGGCGTGGGCCGCCTCCACAACCTTGCGGGTGAGAGCGACGTTGTCCTCGAACGGCAGCATCGACGCGTCGATCATGACCGAGGTGAAGCCGGACTGGATCGCCGTAATGATCTGCTCGTACGTGCCGCCGTGGTCCCAGTGGATCGCGACCGGCACGCTCGACCGGTGAGCGCGCGCACGGATCGCGGCGATGAGGTCGGTCGTGATATGCGCGACCTCATCCGGGTGGATGGCGATGATGACGGGAGCTTCCTTCTCCTCGCTGATGTCCATGACGCCGAGAAACATCGCCCAGTCGCTGATGTTGAAGGCCGGGATGGCAAAGTTGTTCTGGTTCGCAATGTCTAGAATGGTCTTTCCGTCGACGAGCATTGGTTTCTCCTTTTTGTTTGGGTGTTAGGTTTTTCGAGGCGTCAGTCTTTGACGGCGCCGGAGGTGAGTCCGCCGATGAAGCTCCGCTGGAACAGAAGGAAGAGCAGTAGCACCGGGATCGACCCCAGGATGCTCATTGCCATCATCTGGTTCCACTCAAAGGAATGCTGGCCCATCAGCAGTTGAATGCCGATCGGCACGGTCCGCATGGCGTCTGTGCGGGTCAAGGTCAGTGCAAAGAGGAACTCATTCCACGAGATCATGAATGTGTACACCCCGACTGCCACGATTCCCGGGATCGAGATCGGAACGAGCACCCGCCACAGGGCGGTCCAGGCGTTCGCGCCGTCCACCTTGGCTGCTTCATCGAGTTCGCGAGGCAGCGTGTTGAAGTACGCGGTCATCATGATGATCGCGTAAGGGAGCGTGAACACCATGTGGGTCAGAATCAGGCCCGGATAGGTGTTGTAGAGGCCGAGTGCAACCATCAGGCCGAAATATGGGATCACTAGTGTGATCGGCGGAACGGCTTGCACGGAGACGATCACGACATTGATCAGCCGCTTGCCTGGGAACTCGTAGCGGCTGAAACCGTACGCGGCGAGGATTGCGGTCACCAAGGTCAGCAGGGTTACCGATATGGCGACGATGTAGCTGTTCAGGAAGAACCGCAACCGCGAGGGGTCGGTGAGGATCGCTGTGTAGGCATCCAGCGAGAAGCCGGACGTGATCAGTTTCGGTGGGAGGGCGAAGACCTCTCCGTTCGCTTTGAACGAGGTGGAAAGCATCCACAACACGGGCAGCCCCGCATATAGTGCCCCGATCACCAGGGCGGCGAAGGCTCCGACCTTGAGCAGGGTCTTCTTTCCCGCCCGCCGCCCGAGAGGGGCGTCGATCTTTTCGTCTCTGCGTCCCCGAAGTGTCAAGTTGCTCATCTCAATCACGCACCGTTTGATGCCGCACGTAGAAGAAGGCGAGGACCATCGTGAGCAGCAGCACGATGACCGCGGCCGCCGAGGCCGTCGAGAAATCGAAGTTGCTGAAGGCCTGCTTGTAGGTGTAGGTGCTCAGCACCTCCGTGGCGTTGAGCGGGCCCCCGCCCGTGGTCATCCAGATCAAAGCGAACTGCTGTGACGTCCAGATGAGATCGAGCACCGCCATGCTGATAATCACCGGACGGATATGGGGCAGTGTCACGTACGCGAATCGCTGCCACCATCCCGCCCCGTCGACGCGTGCAGCCTCGTGTAGCACGGTTGGCACGCCCTGCAGGGCGGCCAGGAGGCTGATCATGAAGAACGGGTACCCGGACCAGATGTTGATGAAGGTCACGGAGCCCAGTGCCGTTTCGGGTGTGGACAGCCAGTTCGCGCCTTGAATGCCAAACGTGCCGAGAACGTAGTTCACCACACCGGAGGGGTCGAGCATGAGACGCCAGACGACGGCGATCACCGCGATGGTGAACAACCACGGAAGGATGTAGACCACCCGGAAGATTGCCTTGGTGACGTTGCCGAGCAGCGAGGTGTTGAGCAGCAACGCAAAGACGAGACCGAGCACCAAGTGCACGACGGTGCTGAACGTGATGAAGAGGAAGGTGTTGCCGAGCGCCACAAGGAAAGCAGGATCGCTGAGCACCTTCACATAGTTGGCAAATCCAACGAACACCGGGTTGGGCGCGATGATCGCACTATCCATCAAGGAATAGCCGACGACCATCACAATCGGCACCACAGTCAGCAGCGTGATCAGGGCCAGCGTCGGCGAGACGAAGCCGAACGGGGCGAGCTTGCGTGCACGCACCGCAGAGCCGTTCCGCTTACTCGACCGCAGGCCGACGGCGGGTCGTACCGTGCCGGGTCCCCCGAGGTTAGTAGAGGACAGATGCATGTCTAGAACTCCTTTGTGGGGTCGTGCCGCCAGCTTGACGGCACGACCCCGTCGAATCTTCGACGTCAGAAGATGGATTTCCATGAGGACTGGACGGTGCTGAGCGTCTGATCGACGCTCTGGCTGCCGGTGAGGGTCCGCTGCAGCTGCTCGTCGAAGGTGCGCTGCAGCTGGTCGGCCTTTGGCAGGCCGGTGAACTCATTCGCCGGGTAACCGGCCTGGTAGATGTCGAAGGCCGTCTTGAACAGCGGATCGCTCTTGCTGAAGTCAGGCGTCGCCGTCTTGTTGCCCGGGAACCCGTTTGCGAGGTTGCTCAGTTGAGCGTTTGTGTCCTTGCTCATGAGGAACTCGACGAGCTTGGCCGCCTCCGCCTTGTGCTCGGACTTGTTCGAAATGCCAACACCCCACGACGCGTACGGGATGCCGCGTTTGCCGGTGTAGCTATCCTCGGACGGGACCGCTGCCACCGTGAAGTTGAGTTTAGGGTTGTTCTTCTTGATGAGGTTGATGTGGGCGAGCGAGTCGATCACCATGCCGACCTGGCCGTTGGTGAACTTCTCGACCTTGTCCTGTTCCTTCATGGTCAGGGCGCCGGGGGCGAGGACGTTCGCGTCGTAGAGGCTCTTGACGTAGTCAACTCCGCTCTTGACCTGGGCGTTGGTGACGTCTGGCTCCCCGTCTTTGAGCATGCTGCCACCAGATGCCCAGACCCAGGACATGACGTCGTTCTGGACGCCGTTGGGGACTGCGGTGTCGAGGGGCAGGGCCCAGCCCTTGACGTTGCCGCCGAGGGCACTGATCTTCTTGGCTGCGTCGAGGAATTCACTGCGGGTGGTCGGCACCTTGTTCACGCCGGCCTGCTTGAGCAGGTCGTTGTTAACGAACAAGGGGTAGACGAAGTTGACCGCAGGGATCATGTAGGCCTTGCCGCCGACCTTGACCTCGCTTGCCAGCTGGTCTTCGGAGAAATTGTCAGCTTTCAGCAGCGGGGAGAGGTCGGCGATCGCTCCCTGCTTGGCGAAGTCGCTCACCCACGCACCGTCGAGGCCCAGGACGTCGGGCAACTGGCCCGAGGCTGCGTCGGCAACCATCTGCTGCTGGTCTGCGGAAAAGGGTGAGCTAAGGAGCTTCACCTTGATGTGTGGGTTCGCCTTCTGGAATTGGTCAATGAGGTTGGCCAGGGATCCTTGCGGGAGCTCAGGCTCCCACCACTGGGCGAACTCGAGGGTGACATCGCCGGTGGCACTGGCACCACCGGACGGCGAGCCACTGCAACCTGACATTGTGAGCGCTGCAACGGCGGTTACGCCTAACGCTGCGAGCAACCGCGGGCGGCGGCCTCTCCTCATGCTCATGTCCACTCCTTCGTGTAATTGCTTGATCATGCGCATACATTGCGTGATATAGGACACACTAGTCCTGTGAATGACGCAAACGCAAGCATAGAAGTGCAAAGAGTCTGACTAAAGATGACAAGAACAGCATCATGGTCTGAAGAATCAATGTAAACGCGCTCACGAGCGGTTGATTTCCCCGATGTGCAACACTTCTGCAGTTCTTTGCTGTATTTGCTTCGGGAGAGTCAGTTCCGGTGCTAGCATCGCAGCGTGAGCGAGTTAGACAGCATGACCATAGACGAAGGGCGTTCGCGCCGACATCCAGCGGGCAGGAAGGCGCAGCTCGTCGCATACGTCACGGAAGTCGGCCAGGTGACCGTGGGTTCGCTGGCCGATCGTTTCGGTGTCTCGATCGACACCGTGCGCCGCGACCTCGACCAACTGGACGGCGAGGGCCTTCTTGTGCGCACCTACGGAGGCGCTGTCAGCGTGGCCATGAGTTCCCGAGTTGAGAAGGCCGTGGATCTGCGCCTTGGCCTGCAAGCCACAGAGAAGGAAAAGATCGGCGCCCTTGCAGCTCAACTCGTAAGGGACGACACCGGGATCATCATGAATGGCGGGACCACGATGCTTTCGGTTGCTCGTGCACTCCACAGGCACCGGGACCTGACCATCGCCACGAACAACCTACTCGTGCCGGCGGAACTGGACCCGGCAGTCTGGCGAGAACTGTACATCTTCGGCGGCTCCGTTCGCTCCACAACTCTCGCAACGACCGGGCCGACGAGCCTGCGGATCGCAACAGGCGGGGCCGATCTGGACATACGCTGCGACTTGGCGCTCATTGCCATCGGTGCAGTGTCGGTGCAGGGTGGCTACACCACAAGCAATGTCGGGGAAGCCGCCATGATGAGCGAGATGATGACCCGCGCCACCCGGGTTGCCGTGCTGGCAGACTCGTCGAAGTTCGACAAGCAGCTCTTCGCCCAAATCGGCTTGCTCGATAGCGCAGACTACTTCGTCACCGACACCCACCCTCCCAAGGAGCTTGAAGCAGCATTCCGGGACAACGGCGTGCGCATCATCACCCCGGAATCGGGTCTGGAGCCTATCTCCTGATCCAAAGAGACCTACGCGCCCTCGACTACGACAATGAGGTCCACGAACGGGCTCTCGCCCGGCGACAGAGCTCTAGATCGTGACAGTCGCTAGGCTGCCCCACGCGGTCAGGTAAGGCAGTTGCTCGGGGTGGAAGTGGGCGGCCCGGAGGCCCCGACCGGCGGCACCAAACGCCTTTGCGGCGACTGAACGACGAAGCCAGTGCACAGAAACTCGTCACAAGTCATGTAGCCGAACCCCGGCCCAACTATGAGAGAGAAAGAACACAGAACCCTCGCCCAACCGAAGGTAGGAGGCACCCGGCCACAACCACGGCCACCAACAAAAATGGCCCCCGAAAGGCCCATAAAAAGCTGATTTGTGCACAGTCAGAGGGCCAAAGGCCCCCCTGACCCTTAGAAACACGTGCCCAAGGTGGGACTCGAACCGGGTTCCGGGCCGCGGAAACACTGGGAAGTCCCGAAAACATACCGAATCCGAGCCAGTCCGGCACCGGTACGGCTGAGTCCGCCGGCAAGAGTGTGCACATTGTGCACACCTCGTCTTTTGGCTTCTGGACCGCCGCTGCAGGCCTAACGTCGGACCAAATGCCCTGAAATCACCGCCGCGGAATCCTGCCATTCAATGCTGCCGGCAGCGACCCTGACAACAAGGTCGAAGCCTTCATTGGTAGTGAAGTCGTGGCGGTAGCCGTTGATCCACAACAGCAAGACCATGAGTGTCCACGCCGTACGTTTGTTGCCATCGAGGAGCGGGTGAAACCTCGCAACAAACTCAAGGAGTGCCGCCGCTTTCATGGCCAGGTCCGGATAGGCTTCGGCGCCCATGACCGTTGTTGCCGGCCGGGCCAAAGCCGCGGCAAGCAGCCCGACGTCGCGGATGTGGAATCCGTACCGGTCAACAACCTGAAGTGCGTCCTCAATGTCCAGGTACGCGGTCACGCATCCTCAAGACGAGTGAGCAGCTCAGCGTCATGACTCATGACAAAATCCAGGCCCGCGCTGATTTCGCGGCGGCGGGCATGCCGCTGCAAAACCAGCTCCGCCCCCTGAAGCAGAAGCGCGGACTTGGACGTATGCTCTTCAGCGGCGAGCTGCTCAAGCCTGCGATCAAGGTCTTCGGGAACGCGGAGATTCATTGCCATACCGACCATCGTACCAATGTGGTACCTCGCTTCGACTCCCGTCGACACTCTCAAGGCGCGACACGTACAGGCGATCCACGAATTCTCTGGGCTGCCGGTCTGGTCAGCCTCCGCGTGGGATCACGTCCGGGACTGCTGCGTGCCCTTCGAACGTAGAATCAGGCCATGGCGCGGATCGGGGAACTGACGGACACAGACACCGGAACGTTTGACTTCCGCACATCGACAGGCTCCCTCGACCGGATCGCCCTAGACCACTCCCAAGCCTCACGCGCCTGCCAGCGAACCAAGACCCAGAAGCCGCATACCGGTCGGCGGGCGTCTCGGTTCTCAGGATGGACACCCAGGAGATCCCCTGCTGGGCATCGGGAAACCCAAGGTGGGCGAAAGGGCCATCCTTTTCCTCGATATTGTCGGTGACGGGATCACGGCCACAACGCGCGACACCAGTGAGGTCTTCAGCATCCACCTTCTTGCCCGTGAACGGTTTTGACCCCCAGCCAACCATAATGAACGTCGGCCGCAGTGTTGCGCCCGATCCCGGAGGGGCGGTGGGTGAGAGCAACGCCGCGACGGACCTATCGAGTCCCTACCCCACGCTCGAAGCGGTGATGGTGGTCGTCCGCCAGGTCGTGGAATGCAACCGCACCTGGATCGATAACGGCCGGACCTACCTGCGGGAGACTTGAGGCCTGCTCAGCCAGCCACCCGGCGGTGGATCGACTTCAAGCTCAGGTATGCACTAAGCCCCTCAACGCCATACTCCACGCCCAGGCCAGAGTCGTTCCGGCCGCCGAACGGGGCCGCATGGTTAGACCCGAAGAAGTTGATCCCCACTGAGCCGGAATCCACGCGCCGGGCCACCTCCATCGCCCGCGCCTCGTCGACGCCGAACACGATTCCGCCGAGCCCGAACTCGGTGTTATTAGCCAGGGCCACCGCCATGTCGACTGAGCCGCCGGCGTCGTCGTACTTCAGGATGGAGATGACGGGACCAAAGATCTCTTCCCTGGAGATCCGCATGTCCGGGGTGACATCGGCGAAGACCGTCGGTTGGACAAAGACGCCGCCCTCGAGGCCGGCCCCCAGCGAACCGCCGTCGGCCGCGACGCCTCCAGCCACTACGCGGGCGCCCTCGGCATGGGCCGACTCCACATATTCGATCACCGTTTCGAATTGGGACCGAGTGGCGACCGGCCCGAAAACCGTCGAGTCATCCAACGGGTCCCCCTGCCGGCCGGCGGAGATCGTTTCCGACACCATACGCACCACCTCCTCGTATCTGGAGGCGGGCGCGATGATACGGGTCGAGATGTAGCACGTCTGTCCGGTGTTGCGCATGCACGACTGAATCAGCACGAAGGACATGGCGTCCAGGTCGGCGTCCGGCAGGATGATCGCCGAGGATTTGCCGCCCAGCTCCAGGGTCACGGGCCGGAGCAGTTCACCGCAGGCCGCCGCGATCTTCCGGCCCACCGGCGTTGATCCGGTGAACGCGATCTTGTTCACACCGGGATGGCGCACCAGCGCGTCCCCGAGGCGGCCAGAACCGGTCAGCAGGTTCACGACACCGGCGGGGACACCGGCCGCGTGCACCGCATCAATGATGAGGCGAAGGGACAAGGGAGTGGGGGAAGCGGGCTTGATGACCGTGGTGCAGCCGGCGAGCAGCGCCGGGGCCAGCTTGATGACCACCAGGTTGATCGGGAAGTTCCATGGCGCTATCAATCCGCATACACCGATGGGGTCCCGCTCCACGACGGTTTCGGCGCCGCCTGGCGGGAAGTGCCGGACGTCATCGCGGTCCAGCCAGCCCGCCAAAGATGCGAAGTAACGGAAGATGCCCGCGGCGTTGGCGGCTGCTCTGCGCGTCTCGGTGATGGGCGAGCCGTTTTCCCGCGTGTTGGTCAGGGCCAGGGGCTCAGCCCTGGACTCGATCTCGTCAGCGATGCGCAACAGATACGCCGCACGCTCTGCGCCGCTCAGTCCACCCCACCCGGCCAACGCCGCTCGGGCAGAGCCGACGGCGACGTCCAGTTCTTCGGCGGTGGCCGCCGGAACGGAGCCCCACTGCTCCCCCGTGGCAGGGTCCGTAACCGGGTTACGGCTCGCGTCCGTAGCCGTCCGCCACTCCCCGTTGATGTAGAAGTCGTTCACGTGCGTATACGGCAGATCCAGCGCCGCCCGGCGGCTGCCTGCATCCTGTGCTGCAACGTTCATCGGATCACCTCGGTACGCAGAAGGGCATTGTTGCGGTCCATGTCGGCCCGGGCCATCCGGACACCGGCCTCGCTGATGAGCTCGGGAATGATTTCCAGTTCAAGCCTGGCCATGTAGCTGGCGACATCGGTGCCGAACCATTCCATGGACATGGCGATCCCGGCCTGGTCGAAGCGCCAGAGCCTGTCGGAGTCGCGGACGAGGGCATCCTCGATGGAGAACGCTACCTTCCGGGTGTCGTGGCCGTCGATGATTTCGCAGACCCGCTCGATGAAGGCGTCCTCGTACCCGAGCCCGGGCAGGACGCGGCGGGCCACCTTCATCCCTTCGACTTCGTGTTCGTACCGGATGATGGCCTGCCGCCAGTCACCGCTGCCGCGGAATCCCTCGGAGACGATGCGGGATTGGTCCACGTGGGCCCAACCGGTGTCATGCAGGATGGTGGCAACCATGACGAGTTCACGGTCCGCCTCAGGGTAGGCATCGCACAGCCGCGCGGCGTACGCGGCAACAATCGGCAAATGCAGGTCGTTGGCCCGGGAGCGGGTCTCCGGGACAATGGCCGACCACAACTCATCGTGACCGGTGGAGGGGGTGGTGGCGATGGGGTCGGTGTTGACCGGGCCCATCGGCGGCAGAGGCCGCAGCGGGAACGCATTGGCGAAGGCCACACTGCGCGGATCCCGGGCGTGGGTCTCCTGGTCGACGGACATCCGGACGGTGATATTCTCCGGAATGTCCCTGAGCCCGGTTTCGGTGTTGCTCATGCCGTCATCGCCCGGTCTACGGTGATCGATTTTAGCGGGACGGACGCGTCCGCGGCGGCATCGGCGGGAATATTCTGGTTCTTGCCGAGCGCGTTGCGTACGGCCATGAAATCCAATGGCGCGTTGACGCAGTCGGCGGCGATGATCTGGTTGCCCCGGTAGTAGAGGACGGAGAACTTTCCCTTCTCCTGGTCATGGCGGACAACGGTGGAGTCGTATCCGAGGGTGAGCCCGGCGATCTGCAGCTTCAGGTCGGCCTGGTTGGACCAGAACCATGGAATGCCGGCGTACTCCTCCTGCCGCCCGGTAAGCGAATAGGCGGCGACCTTGGCGTGTTCGATCGCGTTGTTGACGCTTTCGAGGCGGATGCGTTCACCCTCTGGTGCGCCCGGCAGCGGGTTCGGCATGTTGGCCACGTCCCCGACCACCACCGTGGTCCTGTCGGAGGCTATGGCATGCCGGTCCACCACAACGCCGTTGTCAATCTCCAAGCCCATCTGCTCGGCCAGTTCCGTGTTGGGGATGACCCCGATGCCGATGAGGACCAGCTGGGCCCTCACCACGGAGCCGTCCTCCAGCTGAACGCCGGCGACCTTGCCGTGGCCATCGTCCACGAACCGTGTCATCCGGGAATTGAGCTGGATGTCGATTCCCCGGTTGTGGTGGGATTGCAGGAAATACTCGGAGGTGTCTTCGCCGACGGCGCGGCCCACCAGACGCGGACCGTATTCAAGTACCGTGACCTTGTGGCCCAGTCCGTGCAGCGAGCAGGCCGCTTCAAGGCCGATGAATCCCCCGCCGATGACCACCGCGTCCTCGAAGCCGCCAAGGCGAGCCTTGAGGTCGAGGGCATCGTCGGCGCTGCGCAGGTAGAGGACCCCGTCCAGGTCGGCACCCGGGACATCAATCTTCCGGGCACGGGCGCCGACGGCCAGGGCCAGCCGGCGGAACGGGTATTCGGTGCCGTCCGTGGCGATGGCGACGCCGGATCCGTCTTCCTGCCCCGCACCGTCCCGGGACTTGATGACCCTCTCGATCCGGGCGCCCTTGACAAGCTCGATGTTGTGCTCGTCCCAGTACTCCTGGGACCGGAAGATGAGGTTTTCCTTGTCCACCTTGTCTTGGAGGAACTCCTTGGACAGGGCGGGCCGCTGGTAGGGCCGGTGGTTCTCTTCGCCCAGCAAGGTGATGTGCTCGTTGAAGCCGGTGCCGCGTAACGAGATGGCCAGCTGCACACCGGCCTGGCTCGCGCCGATGATCAGCAGTCCCGTTTCGCTCCGGGTGGTCGGGGTACTCATGTATCGCTCCTGGTTGAGCCGGCCGGCCAGCCGGCCGGGACAAGGTGGTCAGGGAAGTGGGTGAAAGGCGGGTGAAGACGGCCGGGTTTCTCAGGTTTGGGTTTGGGGGGTGGTGACATTCAGGTCCATGTCCTCGGTCACCTTGATCTGGCAGGAGAGCCGGGAGTTCTCTTCGCGGTCCACCGAGGTCCCGTAGAGCATTTCGTCTTCCATCTCTCCCATCGCAGGCAGGTTCCCCAGCTGGTCCTCCCGTACGAAGACGTGACATGTGGCGCAGGAGAGGGAGCCGCCGCATTCGGCGACGATTCCCGGCACGCCGTTTCGAACGGCGGTCTCCATGACGGAGTCACCTGCCTTGGCGTTGATATCGACGGTCTTTCCGTCATAGTCCGTGTAGTGAATGGTGGGCATGTGTTACTCCTCGAATCGATGGCTGGCGAGCCGGCTGGCCGGCCCGGCGCGCCTCGGCGGCGCTAGATGAACTGGCGTCCGCCGTCCACCACGAGGGTTTGCCCCGTGATGTATCCGGCACCCGGGGATGCCAGGAACAGGGCAGCGCCCACCATGTCCTGGGGCTGGCTGGCCCTCTTGATGGCCCCGCGGTCAACGCCGTAGGTCTCGGCGTTCTCCATGTGGCCGTAGCTGGCCTCGGTCAAGGTGAAGCCGGGTGCCAGCGCGTTCACGGTGATGTTCCGGCCCCCAAGTTCCTTGGCGAGCACACGTGACAGCGCCACAACCCCGCCCTTGGACGCCACATAGTGGGCCCATTCGGCGGAGCCGGAGAAGATCGTCGCGCTGGCCAGGTTCACCACGCGCCCGCCGTCCGGCAGATACGGGCTGGCTGCCCTGGTCACGAGCCAGGGACCCTTGAGGTTGACGCCCATGACCAGGTCCCACGCGGCCGGGTCGATCTCCTCGAACGGGGAGCGCTTTATGGTGGCGTAGATGGCAGCGTTGTTGACCACGACGTCGATGCTCCCGTTTCCGAACTCCGCCACCTCGGCTGCCAGTTGGGTGACGGAGGCCAGGTCGGTGACGTCGACCCGAAAGGCGCGGGCCTCAGCCCCGGTCCCGCGGATGGCCTCGGCCGTGGACCTTGCACCATCGAGGTTGATGTCCGCGATGGCGACCCGGTCACCCACGGCGGCGAAGCCCTCGGCAATGGCCCTCCCCAGGCCGCCGGCGGCTCCGGTAACCAGCACGGTACGGGGCGTGTTTGGCGTTGCCGTCCCAGGCTGGGTCGTGGTGGAGGAATTCGTCTCAGACATGGGCGGCGCTCTCCTCGTTGGCTGCGCTGTCGTGGTGGCTGTGGGCGCCGGGGCCCTGGACCAGGACGGCGGCGTTGTCTCCGTCAAGGATCATGACGGTGCCCTTGTTGCCGTCCACGCGCAGGCGCTGGCCGTTTTTGATGGTGGTGGAGGCACTGCCGGTTCCGGTGACGGCCGGGAGTCCGTATTCGCGGCAGACGATCGCGGCGTGGCTCATCATGCCGCCGATGTCCGTGACCGTGGCCTTGATCTTCCCGAAGATGGGACCCCAGGACGGGGCTGTGACCGGAGCGACGAGGATCTCATCCTGCTGGATTTCGGCGAGGTCGTCAGCGTCCATAATGACGCGGGCCAGGCCCTCGACGACGCCCGGGGACGCTGCCATGCCCTTGAGCACACCTTCGGAGCCTTCCTCGCCCACGCCCAGCCAGGACTCCACCTGTTCGGTGGTGATGCCCCAGAGCATGCGGGTGAACGGTTCGGTGATGGCCTGCGGCGGGGTGTTCAGCGCCGGGGCCGGTCGGGCCGACTTGAGCGCATCGACCAGCAAGGTGCGTTCGGCGATAATTTCCGGCCAGATATGCGTACCCACGGGGCCCTCCGGATTGCCGACTCCCCACGAGGACACGAGATCGAAGAGCACGTCCCGGACCTCGTTGCGGCCCAGGTACAGCAGGTCGTTCTCATTCTCCCAGAAGCCGTAGCCTTGCAGCACGCGGGAGAGCTGGCGGATCTTGCGCCAGAAGACGCCCATGGTCCAGTGCTCGATGTAGAAGTTGTGGTTCTCCACGTACGGGTAGGCCGTGGCGGCCAGACCGCGCTTGGCATCAAAGGTGGCCAGCTGCTCACCATCCAGCAGTTCGCGGTACTCCTCGACAACCCGTTCCTTCTCGGCGATCAACTCCTGCTTCGGACGCATGATCGTCTGTCCCTGGTCGAGCCTGCCGACGTAGTCGGCGATGTAACCAAGCGGGATATTGAGGAATTCATTCCAGTACTTATCGTGCCCGTAGAAGCCGTTACCCACGGTGAAGTTGAACCACGGGTCCTGGGCCTGGGCCCAACGCTCCAACCACTGTTGGCCGCCTTGGGCAGCACCGATCGTGGCCAAGGTGGCCTCGACGTTGTCGGAATCGTTGAAGTGGGACTGAAGGCCCAGTTCAACGGCCAGCGTGGCAAGGTCCTTGAGCTCGTCATCCGGGCGGAACAGTTCCATGTCCACGCCCTGGACCATCATGGCGATTGACTGGTCGGGGATGTCCGGGAAGATTTCCTTGCAGTAGTTGAAGAAGTCCAGGTAGGCGATGTAGCCCAGGTTCAGGAACTCGAAGTGGTACTGCCAGTTCTGGTAGCAGAGCTGGAGCAGCCGGTCGTAGTTTTCCAGCAGGACCTCGGAGCCGTCCTTGCCCTTGCCGGAGAGTATGTCCTCCATGGGCACCATGTCCGGCAGCGGGTTGAACTCCAGGGCTTCCATTTCCTCGATCGTGCCCAGGACTTTGGTCTTCCACTGCGTCAGCAGGGTGTCCCAGTTCTGGAAGTAGTGGCCGACACGGGCCTGGAACTCAGGCACGCGGCCCGCGATCTGGTTCTCCGGAACCGGGAGCGGGGAAAAATACAGGTATCCCAGGTGGATGCGGAAGTCGATCCCGTTGGCCGTCGGGATCATCAGGTGTCTGGAGTTGTACTGGCCCAGGCACTTTGAGGCGAATTCGGTGCCGACGGTCTCGAAGGGTTTGAAGACAGTGGGCCAGTGCTGGGAGTCGCAGAACCAGAACTTCTCATCCTCCACGGCCTTCAGCTTGTCTTGGAAGACGAGATAGTAGGGGTAGAGCTTTTCCCAGCCTTCGGCGCCGGCGGGAACCGGCAGCTCGGACGGCTTCGGGAAGGACTTCTTGATCATGTGTGCTCCAACTGAGGTGGGCCCGGCGAGGGCCGGGGATACGAGGGGTTGGCCGATTGGCCCGAGGTTATTTCCCGGGGCCGATCAATGAACTGGTGATCGAGCTGAGGTCGAAGCCCGACGACGGCGTCGTCGTCTTGCCTTCCCGCTTGGACCCTTCGGACAAGCCGGAACCGGCCGACTTTTGGCCTGACGTTCCTTGGGAATGCACCGTCTCCGGCCGGGACTGCAGCAACAGCAGGTTCTCCCCGTCCGGCAGGTCGGCGTCCAGGGCCCATTCAATGTCCTGGGGGCATTTGTAGTGCTTTTCTGCGCGCTTGGCCATTTGGGCCACGGCCTTGAGCTCGTCATCGGTCAGCGACCGGATCTCGGCCCGTTCCGCGGGGACCCCGCGTTCAACCAGGGCGCCGGAGGCGGCGTCGGGGACAAGTTCGGCGTGTTTGTCCCCGATGTACTCGGAGACCACCTGGAGCGTGATCTTGTCCAGCACGATGTTGTCGGGGGTGACCTGGCCGGAGACAACCATCTCCCCGACGCCCCAGGAGGAGTCGATGGTGATCTTGGAACGGTCGCCATTGGCCGGGTTCATCGTGATGGCAACCCCGGCCACGCGGGCGTTGACCATCTTCTGGATGACGACCGCCATGGAGAGGCCCTCGTTGGGGATGTTGTTCTTCAGACGATAGGTGATGGCCCGCGAAGTATAGAGCGAAGCCCAGCATTTGCGGATGTGTTCGGTGACCGCGGACAGGCCGGTCAGCCACAGGTAGGTGTCCTGCTGTCCGGCAAAGGAAGCGTCCGGAAGGTCCTCGGCAGTGGCGGAGGACCGGACCGCTACCGGTATCTCCGCGCCGCACCGCTCCATCAGGGCCGCGTAGGCCTCCATCACGGCGTTCCGGACCGGTTCGGGAACCGGTCGGCTGCACAGGTCCTCGCGGATGGCCGCGGAGACCCGGTTCACTTCGGTGATGTTATCGGCGTCGAGGTCGCCCAACAGCCTGGTGATCTGCTCGGCGATCCCGGCTCCTTCCACAAAGGCGTCAAAGGCCTTGGTGGTGACCACGAACCCGGGAGGCACGGGCATCTCTGCTGCTGTCATGGAGACCAGGGAAGCGCCTTTGCCGCCGAGGGTCTCGAGCACTGGTGCGCGGCCGTCGTCGAAGGTCTGGATATAGGGGCTCAGTTCAGGTGACATGGTGTTCCCGACGGGTTCAGGCGTTCCAGGTGACCGGGACGGTCTCAGGAACGCGGAAGGAAAGATTCTCACGGAAGGCGATATCGGCGCCTTCTGCCACCTGCAGGGAGGGAACCATCCGGAGTGCTTCCTCAAGGCAGATCTTTGCTTGCAACTTTGCGAGCATGTTGCCCAGGCAGTAGTGGATGCCGAACCCAAAGGAGAGGTGTTCGCGGGCGTTGCCCCGGGTGATGTCAAAGTCTTCGCCGTTCTCGAAACGGCTTTCGTCCCGGTTGGCCGAGCCTTGGAGAAGCAGTACACCCTCGCCCTTCTTGATCTTCTGGCCGGCGATCTCCGCGTCACGGGTGGCCATGCGGCGCCAGGCGACGATGGATCCGGCGTAACGCAGGACCTCATCCACGGCACTCGGGATCTTCGTCGGGTCATCGGCAAGTGCCTCCCACTGGTCCCGGTAGGTCGGGAGCACACGGAAGCAGTTGGCGATGAGCGTAGTGGTGGTCTCGTGCCCGGCGAACAGCAACGAATACAACAGCGAGGCGATCTCGTGGTCGGAGATCTCCGCCCCCTCGTTCTGGGCCCTCACGATGTCGGCCGTGAGGTTGTCACCGCCATTTTCCTTGGCCTCGGCCACCAGGCGCTGGCACTCCTGCCAGTATTCGACGAGGTTACGGGCGTGTGGCACCTGTTCCTCGTTGCTGAGATTGCCCCACGTCATGGCCGCCCGGGAATCGCTCCAGCGCTTGTACGTGTCCAGCATGGACAGGTCGGCGCCGATCAGCGTGAGGATGGTGATGGTTGGGATCTCGTAGGCCAGATCCATGAACATGTCCCCCGCGCGGTCCTCGCGGGCCAGCATGGCCTCCAGCCTGGACACCACGTTTTCGCGGATGAACGGTTCCAGAACCTTGTAACGGCGCGGAGTGAACGCCTTCTGGGCAATGGCGCGGATCCGGGTGTGTTCCGGGGGGATGCGTGCCGACAGGCCGGAGTAGGCGGTGAAGCCACCTTCCTCCATGATCTTCCTGGCCTGGGGGCCACGTTCGCGGATCGGTGCCTGGGCGTTCTCGGAGGAGAAGGTCTCCCAATCCTCGAACACGGCCTTGGCGTCGTCGTACCGCGCCACGACCCACAGCTTGATCCGTTCGTCGAAGAAGACCGGGGCCTCCCGACGTAGTTCGGCGTAGGCGGGGAAGGGATTCTTCTGCACGAACGGCTTATATCCGTGGTTGTCCCCGGTGGCGCCAGCCTCGCCGTGCCAGTAGGGGCACCTGCCCGTGGATGCTGCAGTGGTGCTCGTTGACTCGCTGGTCATGTTCTCTCCTGTCCGTGGCCGCCGGTACCGGCGCGCTAAGCGCGCCGCTTCTGGCTGGCCACCGTACAAACTGTGAGCCGGATCACTCAAAGGGCTTGGGGATCATCGTAGGCACGCTTGGCCATTGCGTACCCTCGGTTTTTCGCTCAGTGGAAACGGGTTGTTTTCTCAGTGATACGCCGAGTCACACCTCGGGTGGCGCGGGGTCTCCCCCGACCTGATGGGCCCTGAGCAGGCTCTCCAACGGGATCCGGGCGGTGGCAGACTCGATCCGGGCACTGATGGCCTTCAGGACAGGAAGGTGCCTGACCAGAGAGTCGGAGCGCGCGATCGGGACGACGATCCCGAGGGCAGCACCGATACGCCCGGTATGGAAGACTGGAACCGCGATGGAGCAGGTGTCGACGCTCTGTTCGCCGTAGGTTGTGGCAAACCCGCGCCCCCTCGTGCGGTCCAGCTCCGCTGCAAGGGCGCGGGCGTCCGTGATCGTCCGTTCCGTTGCCCTTACCAGGTCAAGGTCCAGGTAGGCGCTGCGGACCCACGGCTCCTCGTAGGCGAGCAGGACCTTGCCGACGGCGGTGTTGTGCATGGGCAGGCGGCCGCCGACACGGGTGGATTGCGGGACACGGCGGGTGTCATATATCCGCTCAATGTAGAGGACCTCGTTCCCGTCCCTGATGGCAATGTGCGAGGTCTCCTGCGTCAGGGAAAACAGCTCCTGGACGAAGGGCTTGGCGGTGTCCCGGAGTTGGCGGCCGACGTTCTGGGCCAATTCCCAGACCCGCAGTCCCAGCTGGTACCGGCCGTTGGCGGTTCGCGAGATGAGCTGCCACTCGGTGAGCTCGCCGACCAGACGGTGGGCGGTGCTGACCGGGATGCCGGCGATCGCGGCGATCTCGGTCAGCGCCAGCGGACGGTGTTGGGATTCGAACGCCGTCAGCACGGACAGAACTTTGTCCGTGACCGAACGGCCTGCTTCTCGGTTTCCTCCGGACATCGATGTCTCTCCTAAATCCCGGCGGCGTTCCGTGACCGGTACGCGCGGGCCTGCTGGACGAACCAGCCGAGGGTATCGGGGTTGGACAGGGAACCGAGGTTGATGACATCTTCCGTGGCGTGGCCGAGGAAAAGCCGCTTGATCGGGATCTCAATCTTCTTCCCCGCGTGCGTCACGGGCAAGCCCGGAACCTCGATCACGGTGTCCGGAACGTGACGGGCGCTGGTGAGGGACCTGATGGTCTTCCCGATCCGGTCCGACAGCTCCTGCGTCAGGGCCGCGCCGTCCTTGAGGACGACGAAGAGCGGCATGTAGTAACCGCCATCCGGTTCTTCGACTCCGATCACCAGTGAATCCGCGACCTCCGGAACCTGTTGTACGGCAGCGTAGATGTCGGCACTGCCAAGGCGCACGCCTTGCCGGTTGAGGGTGGCATCGGAACGGCCATGGACCACGAAGCCGCCCCACTGCGACTCGGTGATCCAGTCGCCCTGGGTCCAGGCCCCGGGAAACGTCTCGAAATAGGAATTCCGGTACCGGGAGCCGTCAGCGTCGCCCCAAAACGCGACCGGCATGGACGGCATGGGCTGGCAGACAACGAGCTCGCCGACCTCTCCGACCACCTGTGTGCCCTGTTCATTCCACGCCTGGACGGCCACACCGAGCAGCGGGCCCTGGAGGTGGCCCAGATAGACGGGGTCAAGGGGGTTGGATCCGATGAAGCCGGAGCAGATGTCCGTTCCGCCGGTGTCCGATCCAAGGTGGACATCGGCCTTGACCTCGTCGTGGACCCATTGCCACGTGTTCTCCGGCAGCGGAGAACCGGTGGAAAGGATCGCGCGGAGCCTGGACAAGTCCCAGTCCCGACCCGGGTGGGTCCCGGCCTTCTGGGCGAGGTTCAGGTAGGCGGCGCCGGTCGCGAACATGGTGGACCCGGTGCCGGCGAGGATCTGGAATTGCCGGTCCGCGCGGCCGTATGTCGGGGACCCTGCGTAGGTGACCACGGATGCACCCACCATGAGGTTGTTGACGAGCGTGTTCCAGACCATCCAGGAGGTGTTGGCGGCGACGTAGTAGAGATCACCCGGACCCATGTCCTGGTTGAGCCCGCACCCCTTGGATGCTTCCAGGGTCATGCCGCCGTGGCCGTGGATGATGCCCTTCGGCGCTCCGGTCGTGCCGGAAGAGAACAGGACCCAGAGGGGGTGGTCGAACGGGACCCGAAGATATTGCGGTTCCACCGGGGTCCGGGTCAGGCCCTCGAAGTCCCGGTGCTCGAAGCCCACCTCTGCAGCGGGCAGTTCCGGGTTCAGCTTCTTCACCAGGATCGCGTGCTCCACGGTGGGCAGCCCGGCCAGAACCGCGGCGAAGTGCTCCAGGCGGTCGAACTTCTTGCCGTTGAACCGGTAACCGTCCGCGCCGATGAGGACCTTCGGTTCCAGCTGTGCAAGGCGGTCCAGGGTGGCCTGGGCGGAAAGGTCGGGGGAATTGATGGTCCACACCGCCCCGACCGCGGCTGAGGCGAGCAGACCGATGATGGCCTCGGGGAGGTTGGGGAGTACCGCGGCGACCCGGTCACCTGGCTGGACGCCGATCTCCCGCAGGTGTTCCGCCAGGGCTCCGACGCGCCCGGTGAGCTGGGCCCATGTGATGTCCCGCCGGGAGTCGTCTTCATCCACGTCCACGATCGCGGGCACATCCTGAAGTTGCGGATCCTTTGCATGGCGCAGGAGGTTCTCGGCGAAGTTCAACCGCGCGTTGGGGTACCACACAGCCCCCGGCATCCTTTCCTCCACGAGTGCCGGACCTTCAAAGCCCTGGCCTACAATGCCGAAGTACTCCCGTACGGCGTCCCAAAAATCCGAAAGCTCGGTAACAGACCAGGTCCACACCTCACGGTAGTTTTTCAGGGATACCTGGTGCCGGTCCTCGACCCAGCGCATGAATCCGGACAGTCGTGCACCATCGAGCTGTTCGCGTGTGGGCTGCCAGGTAACAGCCGGGCGCCCTGTGGCGGCTGCGAGGCTTTTGGAGGTCATGGGGTCTCCTTTGCGGCCGGGGCGTCCCGCACATCCCGGTTCTCCTGCAGCAGGTCAGCCAGCTCCTCGAGCGAGTCGAGGATGATATCGGGCTTGCGGTCGGCGGTGGCCCTGCCGGCATCCTCGCGGGAGTTGGTGCCCGTGGTCATCAGGACGCCCATGGCCCCGTGTTCCCGGGCCATCCCGGCTTCCATCCGTAGGTCGTCGCCGACCACGAGCACCTGTCCGGGCTGCGCGCCGGTCCGCGAGCAGATGGCGTTGAAGGCCTCCGAGGAGGGCTTCCCGAGGACCTTGTATGGCCGGCCGGTGACGTGGGTCAGCCCGGCGGCGATGAATCCGGAGACACCGACATTGAGGCGTTCATGGGAGGCGAAGGTCGGTGCCGCAGAGGTGGTGTAAAGCTCGGCGCCGGCCAGCACGGCCTCGGCGGCGGCTACGATTTTCTCCCGGCCGAACTCGATGTCCCAGCCGACCACGACGGCCGTCACGTCGCCGGCCCGGCCGGCGATCGCCTCGTCAACGTCCACCATTTCCACCCCGCGTGCGGCGAAAGGTTCGGTGACACCCTCGCCGCCGAAGACGAGGACGCGGGCGCCCGGGTAGCGGGTGGCCATGGTCTCGGCCGCGACGACGGCGGGGGTCAAGACCTGCTCGTCCGCGACGTCGAGTCCGAGATCCCTCAGGGTGGTGGCGATGGCTGACGGGGTTTGGAAGGAACCGTTGGTGAAGCAGACGAACCTGCGCCCGGTGGCCTTGACCGTGTCGATCACGTGCCGTGCGCCGGGCAGGACCGTGCCCCCGTAGCCGCTGGGCTGGTCCGCGAGCAGCAGACAGCCGTCGATGTCGAACATGACACCACGCACATCGGCCAGACGGGCCGCAAGGCCGGGCGTCAGGGTGGTCTCCTTGCGGGTCGTGTCCATGCTGGTGCCGGTTCCTGTGGTTGCTCTCAAGGTCATTTCGATCCCCCAGCGGCCCGGCGGGCGCCTGCATCGTCACGGCGTTGCAGCCGGACTTGCTCGTTTCCCCGGCGGAGGTGGAGGGACCGCCAGTTCGGCAAGGCGTTGACGGCCCGGATGACGTCGCCAAGGCTCTGCACCGGGCCGGTGGCGCCTGCCTTTGCCCCGGTTCCGTCCCAGGCGGGCGCGGGTCCCGCGGCGCGGACGGAGTCGAGGAGATCCGGGGCCATGACAAGGCGCAGGAGAAGTTCTTCGTCCTCGACATTCCGGCCGAGCTTTTGCTGCTGGTCGGCGCGAAGGTCCTCAAGCGGACGGTCGTGGGCCGGATCCATCAGCAGCTCCTTCGCCCGCGGCAGGGCGTGGACCTTCTCCCGGATCATCGGGTCGATTTCCCCGACGGGAGTGCCGAAGTGCCCCAGAACGAAGCGGACAACCTCGTCCGGAATGCGGGCGTACCGTTCCTGGCCGGACTTGGCGGCCAACACGTTCATGAGGGCCTGGCTGCCGACGAACTGGCTGAACGGGGTCACCATGATCGGGTAACCAAGTTCCGCACGCACTGCACCGGTCTCGGCGATCACCGCGGGCAGGTCATCCTCGATCTTCAGTTCCTTGAGCTGACGCTTGAGTGTGCCCATCATGCCACCGGGGACCTGGTGGGCGTGCGGCGCGAGATCGAAGGGCATGATCTGGCCGGGGGGCAGCTTCTGGGCCGCAGCGATCCTTCCGATGGTGGCTGCAGCGCGTTCGACGGCGGCGCGGTCGGCTTGGTAGGGAATGCCGAGGGCGTCGAGGTTGTCCATCACGGACAGCATCTCGGGCTGTGCGGTGCCGTTGGCCAGGGCGCCGATGCCGGTGTGAAGCACGTCCACGCCGAACTGGGCGGCGAGCATGTAGACCTGCGGGGCCTCGCCGGTGGTGCAGTGGCTGTGCAGTTCGAGGGGCTTGCCCACAACCGCGTCGCGGAGGGCCGGCACCAGGTGGCCAACACGCTCGAAGCTCAGCAGTCCGCCCGGATCCTTGAGGTAGATGGCGTCGATGTTCGGGTCGGAGCTGAACTCGCGAGCGGCCTGCACATAGGTGTCGTCCGTGTGGATGGGCGACTCGGTAAACGTCGTGGCTGCCACGACATTGGTGATGCCCTCTTCCTTGGCCCACCTGGCGATGGTCCGCACGGCAGCGAAGTCGTTCATCGGGTCCGCGATCTGCAACCGTGCCAGGCCGTGCTTGGCCATGAGGCGCAGTGACAGGCGCATGACGGTCTCCGAGGCGCGGTCCCATGACATGAACCGCATTCCCGTCGTGATCGCCGACAACGGGGTGCCGCCGGCAACGGCATGCATCCGCGAGATTCGCTCCCACGGGTCCTCATGGTGCGTCTTGGACCCCATCAGGAGGTTGGTGGAGCTTGTGAAGTCGATGGCCTCCAGGCCAATCAGGGCAAGGTCCGGGCCGACGGCCTCGACCATGCCCGTGGTCAGGCCGGTGGCCCCCCAGAGGGACTGGTTGCCGTCCCGCAGCGAGGTGTCCACGAAGCGCACAGGCTCGCGGGCGGGCAATTCCTTGATTGTCTGTCCGGTCGGTTGTTCAGTCATCGGATTTCGTCACTTCCTGGATGTGTTGTTCCCACACGGGCCCGAACCAGGTGGTGGGTACGCCCCCGGCACGGAAGTCCGGATGGTTCAGGACATATTCGTGCATGGGCAGCGTGGTGGTGACACCTGCGATGCAGGTGCGTGCCACGGCCGAGGCGAGGGCCTCCACCGCCGCCTGGCGGTCGTGGGCCCGCACAATGAGCTTGCCCATCAGAGAGTCGTAGAAGGGCGGGAATGAGTACTGATCCCGCAGGTGGGTATCGACCCTGATTCCGGGGCCACGCGGCCAGGTGACTGTGCTGATGCGTCCGGGCGCCGGACGGAAGTCCTGAAACGGGTCCTCGGCGTTGATGCGGACCTCGATCACTGTGGCGGCGGGAACCGGCGGGACCTCAGGAAGTTCCGGATCGCGGCCCAGGGCCAGCCGTAGCTGTGCCGCCACCAGGTCGACGCCGAACGCCTCTTCGGTGACGGGGTGCTCGACCTGGATACGGGCGTTCATCTCAAGGAAGATCACGTCCTCGGACTGGGTGTCCACCATGAACTCGACCGTGCCGGCACCACGGTACCGCAATGCGCGGACCAGGGCCCGGGAGGAATCGTGGAGGATCCGGCGTCGTTCGTCGGACAGGCCCGGGGCCGGGCATTCCTCGACGAGTTTCTGGTGGCGTCGCTGCACGGAACAATCGCGGTCGCCGAAGATGAGGGCGCCGCCCTCGCCGTCGCCGAATACCTGTACCTCCACGTGGCGGGCAGATCCGTAGTAGCGCTCCACGTAGAGCTCACCGTTGCCAAAGGCCGCAACGGCCTCGGCGGCGGCCTGCGGCGCCAAAGCCAGGAGGGTGTCGGCGTCGGGGGCAAGGCGGATGCCGCGCCCGCCTCCTCCATGGACGGCCTTGATGAGCAACGGATAGCCAACCTCCTCACCCAGGGTGCGGAGATGGTGCTGGTCATGAGGGTCATCGACTGATGCTGCCACGGCCACGGGCATCCCGGCGGCCACTGCCACCTTGCGCGCACTGGACTTATCGCCCACAGCCCGCAGCGTTTCCGCGCGGGGGCCGGCGAAGGCGATCCCTTCAGATTCCAGCAATTCCATCAGCTCCGGCTGTTCACTCAGGAAGCCGTAACCCGGGTGCACCACGTCGGCACCCGTCTGAAGTGCGGCCTGCGCAATCAGTTCCGGACGCAGGTATGACTGAGAGGCCTGAGCCGGGCCGATAACCACGGTCTCGTCGGCCAGCGTTGCCCCGAGGGAATCGCGGTCCGCCATACTGACCGCCAATACGGCCCGAGCCCCGATGCGATGGGCGGCCTCGATGACGCGGACGGCGATCTCACCACGGTTCGCCACCAGCACGGTGGGAACGGTGGCGGAGGTGCTCTCCTGGCTCATGACCCCTCCGGGACGATATACAGCAGGTCCTGCCCGAACTCCACAGCCTGGGCATCTTCGACCGCAATGGCGGAGATGGTGCCCGCAATCCCCGCATGAACAGGGTTCATCAACTTCATGACCTCGATGATTCCTATGATCGAATCGGTCCTGACGGTGTCTCCCACCGACACGAACGGCGGGGCACCCGGCGACGGGCTTCGGAAGAAGATTCCCATCATGGGAGAGGTTACCGCGGTGCCGTGAGGTGCAGCGGGAGTGGACGATGCCGGCGGTGCCACAGCGGGGAGAGCCGGCTCCGGGTGGGCCGGCTTCGACGCAGTGAGTTGCGGGGACGTGGCGGACGCGGCCGGAGCTAACTGCGCGACCGCGGTGGCGGGCAGCTCGCCGCGGGACATGCGCACCGAGATGTCGTCGTATTCGATCGCGACGTTGTCAAAGTCGGAACCGTCGACTTCCGTGATCAATTGTACGAGGTCGTCCCAGGAGGGACGGGCGTTCTCAGCCATGTTTCGGATCCTTTCGAGGCGGCAAACGTGAAGCCCAGCAACGCGGGCCGCCGATTTCGTCTTTGTAGCCTGTTGTTCTTCTCAGTGCTTTTCCAGGCTGAGTCATTGATGGGACGTACCATCGAGCATGCACCATAGTGACCAGTATCACGACACCTTTTTTCACCCAGTGAAAAGGGATTGCTTGAACGGTTCACGAAAGGAACGCCATGACGCGAGATTCACTGCCTGCATGGACCCGTAGGGCCGATGGCCGCTATGGCGTCGGCACGCGGATGTTGGCGCATGGCATCCTCGCGCACATCCCCGCCGTGATCGACCCCGACGCCGCCCTGTTGCTGTCGCCAAGCGCGCGGCACCTCCTCCAACGTCCGGATGCTCAGCTACTTCAACGAGGATGCAATGCTTGAGGAAATCCCCCACCCTTCCCGCTGGCCCCAACAACGCAAACGGTTGGCGGATCTGCAGGAAACGACCCGGTCGCTGACAGCCGTACTGAATGGCAGGATGATTTCATGACCACGACCTACGTCGATCCGCCCCCCAAATCCGTCGTGGCAAGGGCACTGCTGATACTGGGGCAGTTCACCATTGCCACACCGTCCCTCACCATCAGCGAGATATCACGCAGCACCGGCCTGCCGGTGGCGACCGTGTTCCGGCTGTTGGGTGAGCTTGAGGCTGGACAGTTCGTCGAGCGTTCACCCAAGGGCCCCTACCGGCTTGGGAAACGATTGTGGGAAATGGGGTTGCTCACCCCGCTACACGGACGGCTGAGGGAAACGGCCCTACCATTCCTGCTAAACCTCCAGTACAAAACTGGCGAAACAGTGCAATTTGCCATCCCCGACGGCTCCACGGCCCTATACATCGAGAAGCTGACGAACGAGGAATCGGTGCCCCAGCAAAGTCGCATCGGTGCGCGGATGCCATTGCACGGAACCGGACTTGGGAAGGCGCTGTTGGCCTTCAGCGAGCCTCAATTCCAGCACAGTATCCTGGCACAGCCGCTGCCTTCCTACACCTCGCATACATTAGTTGAATCCGGGCAGTTGAGTCGGCAACTGGAGGAGATTCGTCAGCGGGGGTATGCCATGAGCGCAGAGGAATACGTTGCGGGCTCGATGTCCATCGCCGCACCCGTCCTGGTCCAGGGCGTCGTGCAGGCCGCCGTGGCACTCGTCAACTACCACCTGGATGCAGATTTGGAACGCTTCGCCGAACCCCTCCTGCACGCCGCCGATGGCATCGGCCGCCGACTTACGGAAATGGACGGCATAGACTTCCCCAGTCTGGACGACCCGCATCACGACTGACCGCAAAACGCTTGGACCCGGCCAGGATCGGAAATTTTCCTCGGGACCGGTCGGCGAACACCCGCGGATAAATGGGCTATACGCGCCAGGACCTTTAGCGGTCGGGCCCGCCCTATACTCGCTCTGCAACCACGGCGGCGCCTGTTATGGCTTGCTCACTTTTGCTGTACCTTACCCATTCTGCTGTCCGGAGTAGGTGCCTTCGCTGCGTTTGGCGGTTTTAGCTGAATCCGATGACGAGGGTTGAGCGTGCTGTCTCAATGACGTCGCACGTCCTGTACGTCCACCGGATCGAACACCGCCCCGATGTCTACAAACCGCGTTAGTCCGGACTCTTCGAGGAAAGTGTCTCAACATAGTGATCAGTCGCGACGGGAGGACTGACAGGTTGAATGAGGCAACGGTGGCTTCGGCTGTCTCATCAAAGGTGTCAGTCCGTATGGGCTGGGCGGCTTGAGCGCAGACAAGGCCGCGGGACATGTCCCTAAGAGGAACCTTTACCGCGATGGAATGGCCGGCCCGTCGGCGGTTAGACGAAACCCGGCATTCGCGGCGGTTGTGGACCAACCGGGGCGGGCCGACCTCTTTTGCTTTGCGCGACACCCGGATACTCTCAGGGCATCCGGACGCGGGTGATTGCCGCGCAGCAGCAGGCGCCGCGGTCGCGCAGCGCACTCAATTAACTATCTCCGGCAACCCTAGGAAAGAAGACTCCCATGACCGATGATCAGGTAGCTGCGAATCTCAAAGGCATGGATGATCTCGATTTCACAGGCTGGAACAACGCCGACTGGCACGGCGTGTTCGCCCATCACCACACCGACGATGTACTGGGGGACTGGAAGGGCCAGGGACCTACCCATGGCATCCAGGAACACATCGACGCCATGAAGGCGTATGTCGAATCTGCGGGTGGAATGCCGCCGCAGATCACCTCCCACCCGATCGCTTTCGGGTCCGGTGAGTGGACCTGCGTGATCGGCGAGTTCGAAGGCGGGGGCCGCATGGTGACCGTGGCCAAGTGGAAGGACGGTGCGATTTCCGAGGAATACATCTGGGCGTAGCAGTAGCGACAGCAAAGCCCGGCGGCGTGTGGGCCAACCCGCCGGACCTTCTTCGAATCCAGACCGGCCGGGGCCGGGCGCTCTCGGCAAGTCCCGGCCCCCAGAGCCGCGTGATCAGTTGCTGCGGACGGGCTCATGTGAGACGTCGGCGGTTCGCCGGTCAAAGACGAGCGCCCCAACTTCCTGCTCGGCCTGATTCCGGATGGAAAGGTCCATACCTGAGCGGTCCCGCACCAAGGAGACGGCCACAAGGGAGACAAGCGTCATCCCGACCAGGTACAGGGAAACGGCCTCGGTTCCGCCTGTGGCCTGCACCAGGGCTGTGGCAATGGTCGGGGCAAAAGCGCCGCCGAGGATCGCGCCCAGAGCGTAGGAGATAGAGACGCCGGAGAACCGCACCGAGGCAGGGAACATTTCCGAGTACCGGGCAGCCTGCGGGCCGTACGCCAGTCCCAGACCGAAGCTAAAGATGGTCAGCGCCAGGTAGAGCATCGCCAGGGACCCTGTGTTGATCAGCCAAAAGAGCGGGAAGCAAGCCAACAGCTGGGCGCCGAATCCTATGAAATACGTCCGCTTACGGCCGATACCGTCCGAGAGGTATCCGGCGAGGTAGGTGAAGACGAGCCAGACGGCAGAACCGTAAGTGACTGCGACGAGCACGTCAGTGCGTCCGTGACCCACAGCGGGGCTGGACGCGTAGCTGGGAATGAAGCCACCGGTTGCCATGTACCCTGCAGCGTTGTTGCCTGCGAAGATCAGGGCAGCGACGATCACGAGCAGTCCGTGGCGCCGGAACAGCTCAACGATCGGTATCCTGGGCTGTTTCTTGGCCGCGGCGATTTCCTGGAAAACGGGGGATTCGTCCACGGCGCGGCGTACGAAGTAGCCCACGGCAATGAGGACGATGCTCAGCAGGAAGGGAACGCGCCATCCCCCCTCGAGGAAGGCGGCTCCGGGGGAAATTACACCGGTCATGAGCGCCGTGATGCCGGAGGCCAGCAGCAGCCCCAGCGGGACGCCCAGCTGGTGGAATGCCCCGGCCCGTCCGCGGCGGTTACGGGGTGCGTGTTTCGCTGCCATCAGGACGGCGCCGCCCCATTCACCGCCGGCGGAGATGCCTTGCAGGATCCTCAGCAGCAGGAGCATGACCGGGGCGATAACGCCGGCGGTCGCGTAGGTCGGCAGGAAGCCGATCAGGGTGGTTGCCGCGCCCATGAGGATCAGGGTCAGCACGAGCATGGCGCGGCGGCCGATTTTATCGCCGTAGTGGCCGGCCAGGAAGGCGCCGAGCGGCCGGAAGAGGAAGCTGATGCCGACGGAGGCGAACGACAGCAGCAGACCGATGGAGGCGCCGGCTGGCTCGAAGAACAATTGTGCGAACACCAAGCCGGCGGCCGTGGCGTAGATGAAGAAGTCGTACCATTCAACGGTGGTGCCGATGACGGTGGCGAAGGCTACGCGACGTTGGTTCGCCTTCGAACTGTGGGTGGACATGCTCATGGTTCTCCAGTTGGTGTGGGCGGTGTACCCCTTGGGAAATCCTGGGGATCGAATGTGGTGCAGATTTGCGGCGTGGAGCCTGAAAGGCCTTGTCAGGCGGAGACCGGAATTTCCGCAGTGCTGGCGGTGCCGATCGTGGCTCCGGCAACCACCCTGCGGTACGCCTGGCTCGTGCCCTGGCGTCGAGGGTGCGCAAGCCTGGTCTGAGACGGTGACATCAAGACTTCATTGTGTTAGTTGTTCACCAGGACTGAGGGTGTGGTGGCTGAGTGAGCGGTGGGCACGCCAGACAGCGCGGAGGATGAAGGCTCCTCGGGCCGCCGTGGCTGCAGGAGGGGTGCAAAGAACGCGGTGAGCTCGGCCGTTGCCGTGAGCGGCAGGACGTTTGCCACGTACTGGTCCGGGCGCACGATCACGACGACGCCGCCGCGGTCGAGACCCCGCAGGTCGAAGATGTCCGCCGCCGGGTCTGTAGCGTAGACCTTCTCGTAGTCCGTGAGCTGGAACGGGCCGACCTGGGGTTTCAACACTGCCGGAACGCCGCTGATGTCGACGCTTGTGTGGTCCTGCTGGTAAATCACTTTGACGTCGAACCATGCGTGGGGGTCGGCGCCCTCCGGGGTGGCGGCGACCGGCGATTCCGGTGAGTTTGCGATCCAGTCGGCGAACTGTTCGGTGGGCGAAGCGGTTCCCGTTTGAGGCGTTTGGGGCGTCGCAGAGTCGGCAAAGATGTAGATGCGCCACCGGCCGTCGGCCGTGGCGTGGTGGCCGAGGTGTACCGGGTTGGTGTCGGCGACCCGCACGACGGGGGCGGACTTGAAGCGCTTGCCGATGGTGAAGCCGGTTGCCAGGTGCTGGTGTTCAGAGGCAGCAACGAGCACTGAGGGGGCGTACTGGGTCATGAAGCCGGCGGGGAATTCGGCGGTGCGCACGTAGAAGTTCTCGAGCTCGGAGGGGTCTTCGAATTCCTTGGGCTTCTTCGCCATGAGCGTGGACCACTCTTTGTCGAAGTCGATGAGGTTCTTCGCCACCGCTTGTCGCTCTGCGGAGTAGGTGGACAGCAGGCTTTCCGGGCTGCGGCCCTCGAGGACGTGCCCGAGTTTCCAAGCGAGGTTGAAGCCGTCCTGCATGGAGACGTTCATGCCCTGGCCGGCCTTGGCGCTGTGGGTGTGGCACGCGTCGCCGGTGATGAACACGCGAGGCGTTCGGGTGCCGCGCTGCTCCGGGAGGACGTCGTCGAATCGGTCGGTGAGGCGGTGGCCTACCTCGTACACGCTGTGCCACGCGACGTTGCGGACATCAAGGGTGTAGGGGTGCAGGATCTCGTTCGCCTTGCGGATGATTTCCTCGATGGAAGTGCTGCGCACTGCGCCCTTGTTGTTGGGGTCCACCTCGCCCAGGTCAACGTACATCCTGAAGAGGTGGCCGCCTTCGCGCGGGATCAGCAGGATGCTGCCGCCTGTACCCGACTGGATGGCGCACTTGACGCGGATATCCGGGAAGTCGGTGACCGCCAGGGCATCCATGACACCCCAGGCATGGTTGGCCTGGTCTCCGGCAAGGGTGCAGCCAATCGACTCCCGCACCTTGCTGCGTGCGCCGTCCGCACCGACAACGTATTTGGCCCGGACAATGCGCTCCTGCCCCTCATTGGGGCCGGAGGTGTGGAGAAGGGTCACGGTGACGGGGTACTCCCCCTCGTCCGCGACGCTCAGGGAACGGAACTCAAAGCCATAGTCGGGTGACATTCGGGTGGGCGAGTTGGCCATGAACTCCGCGAAGTAGTCCAGTACACGGGCTTGGTTAACGACGAGGTGGGGGAACTCGCTGATTTCGGCGGGGTCATCCGGGGTGCGGGCACTGCGGATGATGCGCGAGGCGTCCGCGGGGTCCGGCTTCCAGAACGCCGTCTCTGTGATCCGGTACGCCTCGGCGATGATCCTCTCGGCAAACCCGAAGGCCTGAAAGGTCTCGACTGTGCGGGTCTGGATGCCGTCGGCCTGGCCAATGGCAAGCCTCCCGGGGCGACGCTCCACGATGCGCGTGGCGACACTTGGGAACTGGGACAATTGCGCGGCCGCGAGCATGCCGGCAGGCCCGGTGCCGACAATCAACACATCGACCTCGTCCGGAAGCTCAGCCGGCCTGTTAATGCCGCCTCCTGCTGCCAGCTGGACCCTCGGGTCCCCGGATACGTAACCGTGATGGTGAAACTGCACCGATTCCTCATTTCGTGGTAAGCGGTTAGCGTCGAAGCTCCTCAGAACTGGACGCCTGCTATCTGAAATGTGACTATCCGCACTTGCCAAGGCGTTGCGGACTCTCCAGGGATCCCTCTGGTTACTGCTACTTGTTGCGTGAATTCACGGGACGGGCCCTGAATTGAAAACGTCGGGCGGCGGGCATGGAGCAAACGAACCTCGGAACGAACCTCATGGAAATGCCCCGCTTCATGCCTGTGGTCGAACGCGGTACTCGTCCAGCTTCAAACCAGCTGAACGTTCGGGGTATCCGCGGGGAAAATCAGGGGCTACCCGGATTCAAGGCGCCCTAAAGACCTAGGAACGAGGCGGGTGGTGTTGTAAAAGCTTCCGCAACAGTTCAGTAAGGATGGTTGCCTCGGTCCTTGTGAGGCCATCTGCCCAATCGCTTTCACGCAGACTGTTCTTGCGCGCGAGTTCTGTTACGCGTGCCTCCCCGAGTGGAGTGAGCCGAACAAGTGTTTTGCGCCTATCTGAGGTGTCTGCCTCCCGGGTCACCAGCCCGTACTTCTCCAAGGTGTTGAGCAAGCTCGACATAGAAGCCGTTGAAACGCTCGACAGCCTTGCCAGCTCGTTGGGATACCCTGCTCCAACAGCTCGAATTGCGAATAGAAGCCTGAAAGCAGAAAAACTGAGGCCTTCGGGACGGTGGACGCGGACTTCGAGGTCGGTCATGATCCTGTTAGCCAGACGTATCAGGTTGAAGCAAAGTGCCATGGCGGCGTCGTCGTACTCGGGAAACATTTCTCTTGTGGAGTCGTTTGCGAGCTTTTCGAATGCCATGCCACTCAGTTTTACATTCCGTCGGGTTGTCAACACGCTCATCGTTTGGATCGAAGCTCCTTTGGTGATTCATGCTCCTGTGTAGCCCCGAGGTTGCGCACTTCTGCAACGCGGTGTCCCTCGTTGTCTCTCTTGCTGGCGTCCACGATGTTGTTCTACCGCCCCCGCCAGTTGGCCAGTGAGTCCTCTGAAGCATCGAACGCCTGCTTTTCCCATAATCTTATTAGACTTCTAACAAATATACAAGGCATGTTTCCCTCCTCCAACGGTTGGAGGTCGGATTTATCCTTGGTCTCGATCGCCGTGAGAACCCTAGTTCCAGCCCTGAAGTCGGCCCAATCCCCTGAGTATGTACACGCCGACCCCTTTCCAGAGCATTTCCATGAGTCAATCATCGCGACCTAGCGCGGTTTCCGACAATCGCCTAGACTTCTAACTAAATACCGCCCAATCAGCCTTGAAACTCTTCGAGTGGGCTGCGGGACTCACCGAAACCGAAGCCTCGGGCACTAGCCGAACTGCTGGGCGCAAGCTGTTGCTGCACTACCCGACTCCCCGGACCAGTTAGAACGATAGGAGATACTAATGAGGGCACAAGACGTCCGGTTGGACGACGACGTGATCGCAGATCTAAGGCACCACGCCAAAGACCTGGAGGCGTACGCCACTTTGTGGGCCGGAGGACCAACCATTGACTCATCAGGCTCAGCTGCACTGTCTTCCCTGGTTGGACGACTGGCCAACATGTATCCGTACGGTGATGCGAAATATATCGGACAACTCCTTAAACCCCCGCACCCTGTGGCTTGGGTTGCGCAGGCAATCACAGCATTGATCAATCCGAATAATCATGCTCTGGACGGGGGCCCGGCCACCGCGGTCCTTGAAAAGGAAGTCGTGGCCAAACTTGCAGCGATGTTCGGTTATGAGGAACATCTGGGCCACCTGACATCGTCCGGCACCATCGCTAACCTTGAGGCGCTGTGGGTTGCCAGGGAATTGCATCCAGGTAAAGTCATCCTGTCCGGAACGAACGCCCACTACACCCACGAGCGCATGTGCCGGTTGCTCGGAACCCCGCATGAGACCGTTCCGGAAGACGACCGGGGCCGTCTTTCGATGGCGGATCTGCGGACAAGGCTTGCGCGAGGCGGGGTCGGCACCGTTGTCGTGACTCTGGGCACGACCGGTCTTGGTGCACTGGACCAAGTCCATGAGGCCGCGGACCTGGCAGCCGAATTCGGAGCCCGGTTACATATCGATGCAGCGTACGGAGGATTTCACACCCTCCTGTCAACTGGTCCCGAACCGCTGGTTGATCCTGCCCCCTTCCTGGCCATACGCCGGGCGGATTCAATCGTCGTAGATCCACATAAGCACGGACTTCAACCGTACGGATGCGGATCTGTGCTCTTCGCTGACCCATCTGTCGGCAAGCTCTACTCGCACAATTCCCCCTACACCTACTTCACTTCTTCTGACCTTCATCTTGGTGAGATCAGTCTGGAGTGCTCCAGAGCGGGAGCGTCGGCGGCAGCATTTTGGACCACGGTTGAAGCTCTGGGATTGTCACGCGAGGGAATGGGATCGATTATCGCCGACGGCCGAAAGGCCGCGCTGCAAATAGCTGACATCATCAGAGCCGCCGACGGTGCCGAACTCGTGGTCGAACCCGAACTTGACATCGTTTGCGCCTTCCCTCGACGTCCTACAACCGGGCAAATATCTGCGGCAACAGAAGATGCGTTCGAGGCCATGGCCCGGGACGGCTGGCACTTGGCACTGTACCGAGTCAACAGCAAGTGGCTTGCGAGGAACCATCCATGGGTCGTAGTCGATAGTGACTACACGACTGTCCTGAGATCCTGCACCATGAAACCCGAGCACCTCCAACTGGCCCAAGAATTCAGCCACCGCCTCATTGCATCAATGGAGCAACAGCCCTCACAGACAGACTAAAGGGGCGGCCAACATTGCTTAGAAGGCTGATCGCGAGCACACGGCCAGGAGCCCCCAGCGGTAATCCCGGCGCAAACGGAAACGAGGCTTCCAGCGTTCCAGCCGTCGAGCCCGGGCAGCAGCTCGGGCAGGGGCTGCTTCAGCGCGAGGAATGCCGAGCACACGTTTGACGGCAAGTCGTCCACTCGTATGCCTTCACGCATACACGGTTAAGGACATAGACCCGGGGGTCTCAGGAAATCGGCGGTGAGCGCCGGGATATGCTTCTCTACTCGAACGTACGAAGCTAAGCTACAACGCCTCGCGAGACGGTCCTTCAGCGTTCGGCCATACCCGCAGCTGCAGTTGGAGACCGCGGTGTCCGGCTGAGCATGCTTGCTGACGTTCACTGCAGCTTCGAGGTCCGCGCTTCCGTTCGCATGTCGCCCACCGTGAGCCCGGGCAGCAGCTCGGCCGGGCTCGGGAAGGCGTTGCTTCAATGCGCATGTTTGACGGCAAGTCGGCCACTACCTTTCCACTCCCCCGCTTCACACTCCCCCACGTCCGTCACGGCGAAAAATGAGCCACCAACGTTACTAATGAGATGGGTCGTTATCGTGCCACGAAGATGACCACAAATAGGCCAGAACCCACGTAATTCCGGGTATTTTGGTACCCACCTCCTATAACAACTTTGGTGCCACGAAGTTCTCATGGTCATACGAGTGATTGTTGATTTAGGAGGTGGGTCGTCCTAGGCAGAATCTCCCTGATTGCTGAGCTAGACTTACACGGCTCTGCGTAGTTCACGGATCGCCGCCTCCCCTCTTGATCAATTTCCGGTAGGTCCACTCAGTCTCTCCTCTGCAGCTGCGGATGACCGTTGCCGGCGTCCTGAATGCGGACCTCCGATCTTTAGGACAAAGTGATAGGGTTGTTATGTTCAATGACAAATATTGTCAATCACCCGGGGGCGTGATGCGTTTCCTAGTTTTTTACGCGGGGTCTGATCACAAATAATGGCCGGTTACTTCGAACTCATAAACGCCCCGGAGGGCGGATATCAACTAAGGCTTCGTGGCGGTAACGGAGAAATTATCGCCTTGTCCGTGAGGTATCCGACGAAACAAGCCGCGGCGGCGGGAGTTTCTCAGACACGTGAGGTTGCCGCGAGCGGCCTCATCCGGGATCTAAGTAGTGAGCTGGCCAGCAATTCCGCGCCGGAAGCACCTGATGAGACGCGCAACTAAGCGATTTCGGACGTTATGCCCTTGCCGACGCGCTGGATTGACGTCGCCGATGTAAGTGAAGTCCCGGCCAACCACGATCCAGGGCCGCGCGGCCGTTCTGATCCGTCGTCGAAACATGAAATCAGGCCGGCGGCGGCCGAGGCGGATGGTGTCCCCCATGCCACTCTCCCAGCCCGTCGCCGGTCCCGACTCTTTTACTCGGGCCAGACACCATAACAAGAACCACCCCTCATCAGGTGAGCCCGACCATGCGATGGCTTCCGTGCGGGGTCCATCCTGCCAAATCCCGGCCGGATCCTGGCTCTTCGAGCTTCCGCTGCACTCCAGGCACAGCAGGCTCCTATGTCGTCTGCTGGCTGTACGTCTCCGGGAATTCACGGATCGTGGCCGCTACGGCTCTGACCACCGCCGCGTCTTCCGTCCAGGGCCGGCCCGTCCGAGCGCAGACGTGGAAGTTGTCACTTTCGAGGCTTTGGCAGCCTCAGTGAGTTCTGCCAACGCTACCCGCAGTTCCTCCAGGAGCTCCGGTGACACGGGCGCATCCGGGACAGGGGCGGCCGCCTCAACAACAGGAACCACGGGTGCCGCAATTGCAGCTCTTCGCTGAAAAAGACTCCTAAGACCCATTTCGCCGTCCCCCTTCTGACAGTTTGAGCACACCCAGAGTATCAATGCACCCTCTCTCCCCCGCGATGCATAAGCACGGCCTGAGGACAGTCAGAGTCCGCACCGACTCCTGGCCCAGGGGTGCACATCAGGCCGGGAGCGTCTGGAGGACGAGCGCCTACTTGGCGGCAAAGTCAGCCACGGCTCCATCCATACCCAGTTAAGGTCAAGCGTGCTTCACTTCTTAAGGTACATATCGAGTTAAGGTACATATCGAGCAATCAGCCGGCGCGCATCCCAACGCGACCGCCACCATGAGACGAGGAACCACTGCCATGGAGCTGAAGGTCAACAATCCAGGTGTCCGTCGACGGCGTCTACCAGTCCAACGGCGGACGTCATGCCGACTTCGACCCGGACATGGAGAGAGGCGGCTGGGCCAGGCCGCTGTTCGACGACGAGTCGCTGGCCTACGTCGGCGACTACTACCAGAGCGCCGACGCGTTCTTGTTCGGCCGACGCACGTACGAGATGTTCGCCTGGTCCTGGGGAACCGGCACCTGGGGCTCGGACCAGGGCGACAACCCGATCTCCACGGCCTTGAACACCAGGCCCAAGTACGTTGCATCCACCACCCTTACCGACCCGGCCTGGGCGAACACGACCGTGCACTCCGGGGACCTCGCCAGCGCGATCCGCGAGCTCAAGACCGCGCCCGGGGGCGAACTGCAGGTGCACGGCAGCGGCGCACTCGCCCGCTGGCTGCTGGCAAACGACCTCGTCGACGAGCTCACCCTGCTCGTGTGCCCCGTGATCGTCGGCCAGGGGGCGCGGCTGTTCCCCGAACACGGCCCCGATCTGGCGCTCGAACTGGCAGCGACGCGGGCGTTCCCGAAGGGAATCATCCTGCAGACGTACCGGCCCGCCGGACTCCCCCGGTACGCGCCCGACCCCACCAAGTGAGAATCAGGAGACCATCATGACTGCCAGCTACACCTGGGACGTGTTCACCACCCTCGACGGCTTCGGCTCGTACAACGCCCACGGCGACTGGGGTGGTTACTGGGGCAAACAAGGCCCCGAGCTGCTCGATCACCGCCTCGCCTTGTACGGCGCGGAGCAGCGGATGGTCTTCGGGGCAAACACCTACCGGGCGTTCGCGCAGATGCTGGCTTCGAGCACGGCGGAGTCCGAGGTGCGTGACCCATGGGTCACCCGGATGAGGAGCCTGCCGGCAACGATAGTGTCGACGACGCTGGAAGGCCCCCTCGACTGGCCGGACGCGACCGTCGTGAGCGGTGACGCCGTGGACGTCGTCGCCCGACTCAAAGAGGAGTCCGAGGTGCCGCTTCGCTCGCATGGCAGCCTGTCGATGAACCGGGCGCTGATGGCCGCCGGCCTCGTCGACCGGCTCCAGGTGACGATCTTCCCGGTGATCTCCGGTCATACCGGACAGGAGCCGATCTTCCAGGGTGCGGCCGACTTCGACCTGGAGCTGATCGAGAGTCGCACGTTCGACGGCCGCACCCAAGAACTCATCTACCTTCCCACCCGGCATCACTGACAGAACACCGCTGGAGAATCACCATGACCAAGGCCATCCTGTACATGTCGATGTCCCTCGACGGCTACATCGCAGGTCCCGACGATGGCCCCGGCAACGGGCTCGGAACCGGCGGCCTCCGACTTCACGAGTGGCTGGGCGAGCCCGTCTCCGACTATCCCCACTTCGACCCGCCGGGGCTCAGCGGGCAGGTCCTCGCCGAGTCAATGGCGACCGGCGCGGTCCTCGTCGGCCGCAAGACCTTTGACTACGCCGGCCACTGGGGCGGCGACCACCACGGCGTGCCCATCTTCGTGCCCACCCGTGGCCCCTTGCCCGAGCCGCAGAGCGGCTGGGTCCACTACGTGCACGACCCGGCCACGGCGGTCCGCGAGGCCAAGGCAGTCGCCGGCGACCGGGACGTGATGGTGCACGGGGCCGGGCTCGCCCAGTCCCTTCTCCGCGAGGGCCTGCTCGATGAGCTGGAGATCCATCTGATCCCGGTGCTGCTAGGCGGGGGACGGCGACTGTTCGGCGCAGAACACGCCGAACTGGAGCTGACGCGTGTAATCGACGCACCCGGCGTCACGCACATGCACTACCGGGTGGCCTAGCGCCTCCCGCCGCGTCGGCCCGGCCGAGCAGCCCTTCGCGCGATGCGCCGGGGCTACTCACCTGCGGCCGCTCCCCCTTGCCCGAACCCTCGCGCCGATACGCACCCACATTGCCATAGCCGTAGAAAGCAAGGTCACCGACGAAATCATCGATCTGCACGACCGAATCATCGGGCGCCTCATCCGCACAGCGCAGAACAAGCAAAACCAGGCCCTGTCCTCCCGTTCTACCGTCGCGGCCATGATGCGCCCTCACTCCAGCCTCGGTGACGCCCATCATTCTCTGGAACACCGGACCGCACCATCACCACCCTGACCAGCGACGGCGCTGACATCGACCGGAACTCCTACGGTTCCTCTCACCCCGGGCTGGGAACACATCAACCTCACCGGCGACTACACCTGGCCCGGGACCAACCAGGGCGTTCCTCAGACCGGGAGAGGATCGGTCATCGGGCCGCGAAGAACTCTCTGACCAGCCTTTTCGGTGCCCGCGCGGCCCAGGCCTCGAGGAGGATCTCCTCGAGGTGGTCGCGGTCCATCTCGCCCAGACGGGACTCCTGCACAAGGACGGCGTTGTAGCCGTCGAAATGGGGGATCGTGAAGAAAGGCACGGATGGGTCTTCGACAAGGGCGGCCTTGACGTGGGCGTCCGCGACGACGATCACGAGAAGGTCCGCGTACGGCTGTCCCGTGTCCGGGTCTATGGCGGTCTGGTGGGGTGCACGGTACAGCACGAAGCCGCGCCCTTTAGGGCCCTGCGGTACCTTGTATGTCGGTCGGTCACCCCAGGAGAAGCCGAACTCGACCTGGGGCAGTGCGCCGCAGATCGCATCGATGTCCTCAGGCTTGGCCATGCGTGCCATGGCCAAACCGTAGCGCCGTTCTCTGGTCACCGACAACCCCAGTAGACACCCTTGATGGTCCCGGCAACCAGACAACAGGACGCTTCCCGTATGTCTGGTCTGTCCGGTGGCTTGTCGGTGAGCTGTCGTTCAACTAGCGTCGGATTATGGCTCCGCGGAATAGCTATGATGTTGAAGCATTCCTGGCCGAGTACCAGGACGCGCTGACCTCATACGATGCCGTGCGATCGGCGGCCCAGTGGGGTACACCGGCAACGATGATCACCGACAGATTTGTTGGGACACTCCGTTCCCGTGAGGAGATGGCCCAGGGGCTCGCCCAGGCCTATCCGCTGTACAAGTCGTTCGGACTCACGCGCATTGAGCACACCATCATCGAGCGTATCGATGTGACGAAACGGATCATCCGGGTGCGCGTGCGGTGGCATTTCTTCGCAGACGATGAACTCTTGACCGACAGTGACTACGAGTACACGCTGCGCAAGGACGACGATGGAATCCACGCGTACGTGGCAGTCGCGATAGACGAGGAGGAGAAGCTCAGGGAGCTGGCCGACCGTAAGGGAATTCAGCTCCCGACGATCTCGTAGCCATCCCGGCGATCCACGGCGTCCACGGCCGAAACTCAGTGCCGGGTGCTCCGTTTGCGCCTGGTGGGCGTGATCGCCGTCGAGCTCCACGACCGAGGCATTGCGCAGCCGTTCCCCAAGAAAACCGGACCCGGGCCAGTCCCGCGGCAGTCAGACGGACTCCAAAATTGTTAGAGCCGGACGCACGGTTGCCGACTCCATGGCGTAGACCTCAAGCTCAATCACAAAAGTGTCCGCTCGCCTTCCCTCACCGGGAAAGTCACGGCCCATTTGGGCTGAAAACGGCGGGTTTCGCTGACTTCTTTGCCAGCGACATGCCCCAGTGTGCCGGGAAAATGTACCTGCGCTGGGTGAAGATTGGCCCATGACAACGCACATCCCCGCCGTACTGGCGGAAGCACTCGACGGCGAAGCCCGGCCGCAGAGCCCCTTCCCTTGGACCAAGCAGCCGCGGCTGGACCAAATGCACGACCTTCCGGACGTTCTGTCGCTCCTGCACCGTCTTCCCGAGCGGGTGAGCCGGCAATCAACCCTTGATGCGGTCTCAACCGAGCTGAACGCCGGCCGGGTCCTCCCCGCATTCATCGCGGCGATGGTCTGGGGATGGGGCACCACCGCCGGCATGGGTGCGCTGCGGACCCGGTGGATACTCACCCAGACCAACGCCAAGAGCGCCGACGCGGTCTCGGAACCGGTGGATCCCGCTGTCGCAGACCGGCTGGAAGCAGGGGCCAGGTCTGTGCGCGCAGACGGGGCCCTGGAGGCCTTCCGGTTAATGAACAACGAGGGCCGCATCCTCCACCTCAGGTCCTCCTACTTCACCAAGTGGCTGCACTTCACCTCAGCCGTCGACGGCCCTGAGGACCCGAACGCCGCCCCGATCTTCGACGACAGGATCGTCGGGTGGCTCGAGGACCCAGCCGGAGTTCCCCTCGAAAAGAAAAGCACCGATTCCTACGGCGAATACCTGGACCTGCTCGCAAGCTGGGGAAAGCCGTACGGTCGAACGAGAGCGCAAGTCGAAACCGAAATCTTCAGGCTGGCGACAGGACGCGGATGAGTCGTCGGAGCACGCCAGCGGACCTCTGAAGCAACCACGGTTGCCCGTTAACCGGCCCCTCAGTGCACACAGGATCCATTCCGATGAATCTTTCAGGGTGAGTGCTTCGTGATCCTGATCCCCGCCCGGGCGCCCGTAGATCCAAAGGTGCCCTCTGGAAGGGTGACCCGAGCAGAGACGGGCCCGACGACGAGGTAAATCTGCTCTCCGTGCGGACTCCCGCACGGAAAGGAAACATTCATCTTCGAGCTGTTGCTCGAGCCTTGCTGGGAGAGAGTCAGCAAGGCCTGCGGTGCGCCTACGCATGCGGCGGTCACAGAGTAGTTCCCCCTGTCGAGGGAGTTATACCCGACTTCGAACGCGGCTGAGGGGCCGGCGATACCTCCTGAACCATCAACTACGGTACCTCCGGGCTTCGGACCCATGACCTTCTGGAGCTGGGCTGCTGTCGAGGGGGTGCCAGCCGGTGCGGCCGGGCTTGTCCCGGATTGCGGCGAGTAGGCGCAAGAGCTCAGACAAGCTATCAGAAGGCTCGTCGCGACCGCTGTTGCGGTTCGCCCCGGAAGGCCATCCGCGCCGATGGGGCGCCGCAATGCAACTGTCCCGACTTCGGCCGCCGTCATTGTTCCCACCCCCACACCAATACGACTGAATGGAACATTAGACTAGGGCCCGGCGCCAGGGAAGGCCCGCGACGCCGTCATCTCGTAACGGGCCATGGTCTCGAGCAACGATGTCATGGAGACAGCATCGCAGTCCCGCCATCCCGCGCTCCGGCCGCTTGAGCTCACAACCCGAGGGGGCGCGTCATCGGCGACCGACCTCTTTTACCACCCTCGACGCTGTCGACCAGGACTTGGCCAACCTCGCGGAGATTCTGATCAACGAGAGCCCGGACGTGATGGGCGACGCTGGCCTTTACGACGGCGAAGGCCCCGACCTCATGTATGTCTCCGGCATCTTGATCAAGCCCGCGTTCCGCGGATCCACCCTGGGCTACACAATCCTTGACACCATCATCCGCACCATCGGCCGTGCCTGCCCGCTGGTCATCGTGCAGGCCGCCCCGATCCTGGAAGACGACGGCTTGGAGGCACCCCGGAGCGCTTGGGGTCCTTGCCGCATTCGCGCCAGCAAGGAATGACGAACGCTGGAACGCCCCGGCAGGGCAGAGGGCCCCTGACCCATGCACCTGGCAGAGGACGGCTTGGCATACGGTGAAGCCTTCTCCCCCGAACCCGCGCTCCCGTACGATGCGGCCAAGGTTGCTCTCAGCAGTTACTGGCTACGCTACGGTTTCCTGGCCAGCAGCGTTGCTTCGCGAGTGTCTCCGGTCCTCTCAGCCAACCCTCATCCCTGAGATGCCCTTGACGGGCGGGGGGCTGCGGTGAGGAGTTTCACGGCAAGGACAGCGGAGATGGCCGCGAAGGGAAGTTCAACGAGGACAGCTTCCAGGATCGCCGTGAGAAGCGGCGGCCCCTGGGCGGCGGTCGTGACGTCGAAAAGGGCATCGATGCACAGGCTGGTGGAGAAGGCGGCGGCGCTCAGCGCCGCGTAGGTACTGCCTTTGAACAGGAACACGGCTGTTAGAAGCGCTGTGAGACCTTCGAACCCGTCCAGTGCGAGCCAGGCCATATTCCAGTTGTAGGCGACGGTCACTGAGGGCATCGTGCCGCTCAGATAGAAGATCCACGCTACATAGAACAGCACGGCGGCTGCACCGCAGGCGATCGCCATCCGCCGCCACCCCCAGCCCCGCAACCATCCCAAGCCCCGCAGCCGGACCATAACGCGCCGGCGGACACGGAGGATCACAATTACGGCCACAAGGACCAAGCCGATTTTGAGTCCGACAAAATGCGGTCCCGCCGACCATGCCGGATCCCGAAATCCCAACGAAGCGACCATGCGGGCCAGAGTCATTGGAGACCGCGGACCTGCGAACATCATCATGAGATCAGGCACGGTGCATCCTGCCCGTACCCGGGCTCAACGCTGCCCGGGTGGTATCAGGGACCCTGTCTCCGGATCCGGTCAGGAAAGATGACACCGGTGGCCTCTCTGTCTTTGGCTTCGGCCCAAACGCGGCATGTGGTGTGGGCTAATCAGAGGTTACCGGAACCAATCCGGGGGCCGCGCTGTCCTGCTAGCTGCAAAGTGATCTTCTACCGGCGGTCAGGAACCTTGAGTTGGTACGAGCCGGCGGACGATGAGGCCGATGACCACGGACACTGCGGCTGTCGTTGCTGCGACGAGTGCCGTGAGGAGGTAGAGCTGAGGTGCTGTTGCGTGGTCCCCGGTGGCACCGACGATCCAGCCGAGGAACTGCCGGAAGGCCACGGCCGGAGGGATGCTGGCTGCCGCCGTGATCGCCGCCAACCGTCCGGGATGGTGTGCTATGGGTTCCGTGGCGATCAGGCCGAGGTAGGCGTTGGCGATAGCGAAGAACGCGTAATAGCTGGCCCCGTTGACAGCGGGAAAGTAGGTTGCGAAACCCGGCCCGTAACCTTCTTGGATGATCTGGACGGCGCCGCCAAGGATCGCCAAGACGGCCGAGACGCCTGCGAGGAAAGTCAGCGGGTAACGCCGGATCCAACGGGAGGAGATGCGGTTGGTCCAGACAATGACGACCCGCACCGGTTTGCCCGGCGGACCGAATGCCCTGGCGATCAGTTCGAGAAAGAGCAGACCGTCGGCGAGCCAGTCCGGTTGTCCCGCGGATGGAACCCGGGTGCGGATCCCCATGCGGGCCACCGTCAGGAGGATAAGGATGAGCAGGATTGCGGTGCTGAACGCGGCCAGGACAGCGAGCACGCCGGCCGTCACCGGCGTCCAGTCGGCTGCGTGTGTGCCAAGGAGCACGCTCACCCATTCCGCTGCGACGGTCACCGCGACGATGCCGTTCAGCAGGTAGCACGCCCGTATGAGGTCCATGATGCGGCGGCCTGGCACCGCGGCATGCCTTGCGCAGACGAGGAACCGACAGGCGCACAGAACGGTAAGAACGGGAAGCACCACGAACTCGAACGAGATCAGTGCATCGTAGGGATCGTCCTGCCACGGTTCGTGCACATACAGGGAGCGTGTTTCCTTGGCGAAGAAGATGTAAAGACAAAACGCGGCCGACAGCAGGATCGAGCCGGCCAGGGCGCGCGAGAGCCGTCGACAAGCCGGGTCTATGCGGGACATTTCCCACCCGGATGCGTCAACAAGTCCGGAATTCACTTCACCACAGTCGCATGAACGGACTCCCCCGGCTAGACGGGGACAGGCCACACCTCAAAACGAAGTGCACCCCGAGGGTCTCGACCTGTTGGTCCTCCACCGGAATGTGGTCGATGATGATCCCCGACCTTCAGGTCCTTCACCGGGACGGGGACGGTGACTACCACGTCGCCCGGGTTGATCAGCGGCGACATCGAGCCCGCGAGCATCGTGGACGTCTGGTAGCCGAGGATGCGGGGGCCGACGGCGAGGAACAGGAGCGTCGCGATGGCCGCAACCATGACGGTGCTGGTGGTGACGCTGACCAAGACCCGTGCAAATCCCGACCCAACTCCCGGGTCTTATCGGTGCCGGGCTTTTCGGCGCCGAGTGTCGCCGTGGTGGTGACGGTCGGGGCGACCCGCGTGGGGTGGACCAGGGTTGCGGTCATGGCTGGGTCTCCGTTCCTGTGGATGAGCCTCCGCCGTCGTGGCCCGTGTTCAGGGTGCGAGGCGGAGGGCCGGGTGCCTCGGTCCACGGGACGGATCACCCGAGGACCCAAGGGACCCCAGGCGGAAAACAGCCAGCCGCTCTAAACGGTCCATCAGGAGACTAGCCGCCCGTGCGCCGGCCGGTCTCTTGCCATGTCCGGACCCATTTGAGTAACGCCCCCGGTTTGCGTCGAGAAAGGCTGAGGCTCGGGCGGGAGGCATCAGCCCGCGAGCTTCTGCGTCCGTTCCACCGCTCAGCCGAGTGCTGCTTGAGTGCCCCTTGGGGATCAGCCCTCGCATTCGATGCAGTAGGCGTGGCCGTCTTGTTCGCGTGCCATCTGGGAGCGGTGCCGGACAAGGAAGCAGGAGTAGCAGGTGAATTCGTCCTTAAGTTGTGGAACGACCTGGACGACGAGTTCCTCGGCGATGAATTCTCCGCCGGGGATCCCTGTAGTGTCCATATCATCGGACGCGTCCAGTTCGCGGACCACGCTTTGCGGGTCGGGTGCGTTGGCTGACTTGAGGGTCTCGAGGGAGTCGTTCTGTGATTCCTGGACCTCGGTGCGCAGCTCGTCGTAATCAGTTGCCACTAGGGTGCATCCCTTTCCTTACTCGGGTGGTCGGACATGCAACGTACGGCGCGCCGACATAATTCCCGCCCAGGCAGGGTTCAGAGCCTTGCGTGCGCGGCAAGGAAGGCTTCCTTCTTCGCATTCGCATCGATCAACTTTGCTCCGGTGCGGCCATGCGCCGCCGGCTTTCTTCCACCTGTACACCTGCTGCTCGTCGGGGACTCTCGAGCAGATTCCGGACTGGATGCTCCTGCAACGCGAAATCATAGGCTTGAATCTCGGCCTGGGCAATCGAGAGGAGCTCTTGGGTTTCAAGCTTTTCGGCCTGCGCTTCGAGTACCTCACGCTGGGCCTGCCTGCGGAGTTTTTCAAGTTCGTGCTTGACCTCTTCCGTTGAGGTCGGAAAAAGTCGGACGTACGTACCCTCCCAGTTGGATAGAAACAGCACGCTACTCCAAAGAGAAGCGAGACTGCCGGTTTTCATTGAAGGGCGTCTGAGCAAAGGATTGTTTTCCAAGACACCGGACAGGAACGGGAGGGGGTCGCTCTGTCGTTTTTTGTGATTGTCAGGGGTATATGGCGTGATTCTGTTGGCCGTAAGTGGCGGGGCGCTGGGCGCAGGCGGCCTGGTGCCGGCCGGGGGGCCTTCCGGCCGGCCTCAGCATTGAGGGAACAGCGAGGCCGCTGGACTCAGTTCGGTGCGGAAATCCGGCGTTGTCGGACGAGTACAGGACGGAATGCCTCCGCCGCGGGCCTCACTGCGTGGGTAGGAGAGCAGGCATTGGCGGTGCGGCCGGATCGCGGAGCCAGGTTTGGAAGAAGCTGTCCAGGGCCGTGTGGCTGACGATCTCAGCGGTGTGGATGAAGTCGTCGGTCGTGGCGTTCCCGTAGCGGTGCTCCGCCGCATATGTGCTGAGGATCCGGAAGAACGTTGCATCGCCCACCCGAACCCGCAGCGCTTGGAGCGTCATGGCCCCGCGGTTGTACACGCCGCCGGTGAAGAGGTCCGTCGCGGGCGGCGATACCGGCGCGGAAGACCGACCGTCCTCAAGATAACCCGCGACATCCGCAGATCCGGGTTTCACCCCGAGCAGCCCGAGGGCCTTCGCGGACGTCAACCCGCTTGGGGAGTTCAGCCCCATGGCGGAGAGGATCTGCGCGTCCGGCACGGGGTGGCCGCCGGGTTGGAACAGGCGGCGCAGGACCGGCAGGATCTGATCCGGCGGCAGGTCGGTGTGGTTCAGGAGCGTCGCGTAGTTGGGAGCGTTGAGCTCGTAGCCGTACTGGCTCTCCATGAGCCCCGTGAGGTAATCGCGCTGCGCGGTATGTTCGAGCCACACCCAGCTCAGGTACGTCGCGAAGCCCTCGTTGAGCCAGATGCCGCTCCAGTTGCTGGGGGTCCTGGAGTCGCCGAACCATTGGTGGGCGAGCTCGTGCGAGATGCCTTCCGCGGCGGTCTCTGTGTTCATCGTGAGCACCTGGCTCCCGTAGACGGGGCGTGTCTGGGTCTCCAGGGACCAGCGGAAGTTCGTGCTGACCACGACGGCGCCCGCGGTGTCGAACGGGTACGGGCCCAGCAGGGTTTCGAAGTACGCGATCATGTCCGGCAGTTGCGCGAACCGGGCGCGGGCGGCGGCAGAGAGGTCCGCCGGCGCGTAGACCGTGATGGGCAGGCCGTGCGGTCCCGTCGCGGTGATCTGATCGAAGCGCCCCACATCGACGGCCGCGAGGTAGCTTGCCATCGGCGCGGTGGACTCCCACGCGAAAGTCGTGGTCGATCCGTGCGGTGTCTGGCCGCGCGGCGTCCCGTTCGCCACCGCGGTGAAGCCGGCGGGGACGGTGAGGCTGAACGAATAGGTGGCCTTGTTCCGGGGAGTGTCGTTCACCGGATACCACGTCCGCGCCCCGGACACCTCGCTCGCCACGTAGACCTCGTCGCCGTCGTGATGCCAGCCCACCTTGTCCGCCCCGGTACGGTTGCCGCTCGGATCCGGGATGGGCTGCGGGGTTCCGCTGTACGTCACCGCGACGGAGAAGTGCGCCCCCGAGGACAGTGGGTGGGCCGGGACGACGACGAGCTTGTCCCCTTGCCGGCTCGGCGTGGCGACCTGCCCGTCGACGCTGACCCCGTGCACGTCGAGGCCCACGAGGTCGAGGGAGAAGCGCGGCAGGTCGGCGGTGGCGTGGGCATCGATCGTGGCAGTCCCCGAGATCGAGCCGCGTGCGGGGTCGATGTCCAGGTTCAGCCCGTAGTGGTCGGCCGTGTATCCGGTGTTGCCGAGGCCGGGGTAATAGGAGTCCCCTGCGCCGGGCATCGTGGGGGTGCCCGTCACCCCGCTCCCCGGCGTGCATGCGGCAAGTACGAGCGATGAAGCGAGGGCAGCGGCCGCCAGACGACGGCCCGTGCAGCTTGGGCTGGCCACGGACCTCACCTCGACGGCTCAGGGAACTGGAAGAACAGGACTTCGGTCGACCCGGGCGCCTGCCGGGCGGGGGCGTGAGACCCGGGCTCGCGTACGACCGATAGCTACAGCCTATGCGGAAACCACTCACAGCCGACCAGGCGGCTGGCTACGGGTATTCATATCCTTGCCCAAACGACTGGCCCACCGGCCAGCGAGAATGGTAGTTACCCGGCGCGCCGCATCAGCAGGTGAACCTACCTCACGGGGCCAGCCTGTGCTGCACGGGCGGGAGCGGATCGTGCGCCGACGGCACGGGCTGCAACTTCGGCCAGCCCCAGAACCGCGAAGGCGACGATGCCGTGCAGGATTCCCAGACCGGGTACGGCGAAGGACGCAAAGGCAAGGCCGACCTGAATCACGACGGCCAGTAGCAGCCACGCCGCCCACTTGACGCCGAGTTTGGCGATCAGCGCAATGAGTAGCAGCACGATGGCCAACGGCGGGATGATGAACTGTCCCACGACCTGGTGCACGTCGAAGCCCGCGAAGTCTGTGCTGTCAGTGATGGGCCTGCCGTCTTGTACGTATTGGCCCATCGCGAACGTCGCCCACGCAATGGCGGCCGCCTGAATGACGACACAAACAGCAATGATGTGACAGATAACCCGATACGCCTGATGCATGGCCAATTCCCCGTCCCGGTCGGCTACGCGTACCGCGAACCAATGCGCGTCAGCTTGGCGCCGAGACTACCCCCGGCACAGGGGACCGTCAACGTGCAGAAGAGACCCTATCAAGGGCCCCGACCGCGGTGCGCGCCCCGGGACGTACGCGCGGATCCCCCATAGTTCCACTTGGGGACCCAACCACCCATACCGCAGAAAAGTAGCGCTAAGGTGTGATCGTTGACTTCGTTTGACGGTCAAGTCTCAGCTCAATTTCCGCGCGACGAAACCGCGAGACACCCACCGGGCTGGACGTGTCCCATGCCCACATATCGCGCATATCCGATGATGAGTCCGGTCATGGTCTTGAACGGACCGTTTATCCCCCCGTCACACCGGGCATTTTCTCAGGCGGGACTTGCGGGAATCGGGCGGCCGCGGAAATACGGCGATCGTGATCCGGAAATTTTGGGTGTCCGTTGCCCCGTTGGCGGACCGATGCCTACGGGCGACAACACATGTCGGGAACAGACAGGCCCCTCTCAGGGACTGGCAAACCCACAAGGTGCCCAGGCCTCAGCGGCTACCTGGCTGCGACCGGTGGACCGCTGGCTGTTTACTGCCACGAGACGCTCCCGCCAGTGTTGGGGATGGCGGCTATCCAGGTTTGGCCGCGCACTAATGGTGCGTCTCTTCCGGCGGCGTCGGTGAAGCTGATTTGGGCTGCCCGGTCGGCTTTGTGCCAGGTGACGGCCTCGGCGGTCCCGTTTTGAAAAATTGTCGCTTTGCCGGTCCCCGTTGTCGTAATGTCTTCGAGGCCGTTATCTGGTTGGGCCAGTTTCATATCGATTTGCATGGCGATGACGACGCTTGGTGTCAGCTGCCCTTTTTCACGGTCGAGGTGGCGTGTTCCGGCCAGTGATCGGGCGTAGGTGTTTGTCGTCCGATCGTAGGCGTAGGTGGTGTTGTAGAGCGGATCGTCGCCGAAGTCGATGGTGATTGCTGTTGCAGTCGGCGCTTCGCTTGGTTTGCCGTCCATGCGGGTAAAGCCCGTAAAACGCGATCCGTTGTACCCTTTTGCGTGGTTAAGGGCATCAAGCTTTTCGAAACTCGTGTAGACGTTGTGCGGGGCGTTGCGATCGGCCGAGCGCCAGTAGCTGTCGGCGTTGAAGAACTGGTCGATGTCGCGGTAGCTGCCGTTTCGCACCTCAGCGAGAGCGTCCGCGCTGCCGCCAACGTGCGCCACGCTGGCGTTATATGGTGCGAGCCAATCAAGGAAATAGATGCGGAGGCTCCGCACCGGGCCGATTAATTGGGGTTTGTCCTGTTGATGCAACGTCAGGAAGCGGGTGATGCCGCCCTCGGCGATTGCTTCGTAGACCACACCGGCGTCCTTGATGCCTGATTGCGGACGCGCATCCGGACTATTCTCGATCATGATCGCGGTGACGGCCTGCTTCGTCGCCGCTTCATCGGCGACTTGTTCACCCGTGAGCGGCGAATAGTACTTTTGTGCCGCCGGGTTAGGGGTACCGGGGCTCTCCTGTAGTTGTGCCGCCGGGTTGTGGGTACCGTGGCTCTCCTGCAGGAGGATCGTCACGACGATACCGGCAATGACGATGACCACGCCTGCAGCAAGACTGAACGCCGCCATACGATAGTGGTGAATCCAGCGAGTAACCCGTGCCCACGTTTTAGGTTTTTGCACGTGCGTGTTCATGGTAGCGCGACTATAGCAGAAGCGGCACGACAAAAAGAGTGGTGGGACTGGATGTAATTCGAGGGTCTGCAGATGTGATTCGCAGCGCTAAGTGGCGGCGTTTCGCGACGCTAAATGTCACCCCTGATGCCCGTAAGCGGATCGGCTACCCCACCGTTGTGAAGTGCTCAACGACCGGGAACGGGGTCGTGGAAATGGTGCCGAAGCTCCTTCCACCGCTCATAGTCCGCGGATCCACGGAAGCCGTCAGTATGGGCTTCGACCGCATCCCACTCAACGAGGAGAAGGTACAGGTTTGGGGACTCGATTCGAGCGTGAAAACGAAAGACCGCAGAAGCCCGGCTGCTCGCTGATCAGGCCCGGAATGCCTCATCGAAATCGGACTCGGTGCCGGCACGGACGGGGAGGATCGTGTGCTCCGGAATCATTCGCCCAGCTTCTCACGGTCATCCGGTTGAGGATCGGCTAACGGGCGGTCGAAGAAAAGGTCGAACCGGGGCCACGAAGGCTTCCTGAGCAGGTCCCCCGTTCTACGGTTACCGTATGGCTCGAATGACACCGCAGGAAGCGACGGCCGTGAATATATTGCTGGGGTACTTCGCCGGCAGGCCCGAGCTACCGCCCGGGGAAATTGTGCGGTCCCTGGAGATCCTCGCAAATCGGGCGCACAACCGCCTGCAGGGTGGCTGGGACGAGTTCGCGGTGCGCCGCCAATGGCCATACGCCTACGAAGAAGAGGTCCGAGCGCAAGAAGGCGCAGACGAGCCTTCCGAAGACTGAATAGAACTGACGATCCTCGCCGGGTGCTTCTCTGCAGCCGCGCGATGCGCCCCGGAAATTGGCGCTTCGCCCCAGCTATGGAGCGGCCGATCCGCAGGGCAGGATAGGGGCCGGCGACGTCTGGGGGTCGAGAGCTCAGGCTCCAGGAACTGGACGCTCTCTTCGTCGCCGGCCCGTCCGATAACCGGCCAACGGTTGGCGGGCCGGTCCACACTGATTCCGATTCAAGTCAACACCCGGGCCGGCGCTATTGCACGGGTAACGTGTACTTGTTTTCGCGTCAGGGCCGGGCGGGAACAACTTCTTGACGGTTGACGGCTCCGGAGATGTCCGCGCTTGCTGAAGCGCCGCCGGAGAGTGCTACATGCCCGCACCCAATCCCCGGGTGCGTGGAAACATCCGGGGATTCGCGCCGAACGGCCTGACCAGGCCACCCGACCCACGGTGCGGCGGGCGGCAGAAGCACCACCGCAGCGATCGCGGCCGGCACGAGCACCACTACGTTGACCGCCAGCCGCATCTGGTGTCCCGGTGTCTCCGGTGCGGAAGCGTTCTCCCGCTTCTGCCGGCCGGGGCGGCTGCGCCAGTCCTGGGCTAGCAGCCCGGGTACCCGCCGCACGTACGCGACGACGTGCACTGCGATGGTGGCGAGCCAGACCAGGAAGCTGACAATGTGCACCCGGATCAGTATTTCGGAGGCAGGTCCGGTGACGGCCAAGGCGATACCGCTGCCTATCAGCGTGAACGTCGAGGCCACGAGCAGCGGCCCTCTCACGCGCAGCAGCGCCCGGAGCGGACCCTTGCGGCGGTAGGCGGGATCCCGGGTGTAGTAGCGGACGAATCGCCGGCCGGTGCTGGCAGTCTTGGCCACGACCGGGCCCGCCAGGAGCACACCAACGAAGAAGTGCGCCACCATCAGGCTGCCCAGCGTCGGAACGGTGGCGACCTCGGCCACCGACAACACCAGCACCACAGCACCTATCAAGGCGGTCAGCCGCTCGTTGCCGACGACGCCGGAGAGCTCACCTCCCGCACGGGGAGCGTCATCCCCGGCCTGGAAGAAATGTTCCTCTTGGCTCACCCCTGGGTTCTGTTCAGGTTGCTGCTCGGGCATCGCGTGCCCTCTTTCTGTCACGCCTTGACGTCCTGGCGCGGGAACACGGTGGCGCTTGCCACAACAAGACCGACAATCCAAAGGAGGGCTGCTGCCAGGGCTTCCGGATAGCCTTGGGGAGGCGTCGGGCCCACCAGGGGCACGCTCGCCCCCACAATGGTGTTGAATACCCGGCCGGGAAACCATTGAGACACCTGCGGCGCGACCACGGCAACGATCCCCTCGAACACCAGGACGTAGGCCAGGGAGATCCCCACGGCGGCAACCACCGAACGGGTCAGCACTGCAATGAGCATGCCCAGGGCGCTGACCCCGACCAGGCAGAGCACCTCGTTGCCGAGGAACTCCAGGAAGACCCGCAGCCCTTCCGCCGAGGTCCAGGCCGGGGTCTGGATGCCCTGCCCCCGGGCGAGGATGAGGACGAAGGCGCCGCTGACGATCAGGGTGAGCAGCATCGAGGCCAGCACGAAGAGCACGACGGCGAGCATCTTTCCCGCCAGCCACCGCAGGCGGTGCGGCGCACGCACCAGCAGGTTGCGCAGCGTCCCCTGGGTCCATTCCGCCGCGAGATTGGCGCTGACCAGAACGAGTGCAATCGCAATGATCAGGGACCGTGCCTGGCCGATGATGGCGACCAGTCCTTGCGGGGTGTCGAATGCGGCGATGAGGCCCGTCATCTCTTTGCCGGTGGCTCCGGAGGCGATCTGGTGGAAGGTCAGGTAGGCGATGAAGGTACCCACCGCCACCATCGCCCCAGCACCGGCCAGGACACTCCAGCGCCTGAATTTCAGCACTTCGCTGAGAAACGCGCGAATGACGGAGGTCATGGACGGTCTCCTTTCACGAGAGCGAGGAACAGCTGTTCGAGGCTGCCCTCTTTGACCCGGATGGCCAGATCGGTCACGCCGGCTTCGCTGGCCTGCCGGTCCAGGGTCTCGGCGAAGCTTGCGGGGCAGGCGATACGCACGGCGCGCTCGTCCCCGGTGACCGCATAGCCGGCGCCCTCTGCGATCCTGACCACCAGTTCACGCCGGGCAGCGTCTTCGGCGTCGACCACGAGCTCGACGCGCTGGGCCAGCAGGTCCCCGGCCGGGCCGCAGAACAACGCTTTCCCCTCGTGGAGCATCACCAGCCAGTCCGCGACCTGTTCCAGCTCTCCGAGCAGGTGGCTGCTGAGCAGGATGGTCTTCCCCGTCTCACGCAGGCGGCGCAGCAGCTCACGTATCCCGATGATGCCCAGCGGATCAAGGCCATTGGCCGGCTCGTCGAGGAACAGCAGCTCCGGATCGGGCAGCAGTGCCATCGCCACACCGAGCCGCTGCTTCATGCCCAGGGAATAGGTTCCGACCCGATCGCGCGCCCGATCGGCGAGGTCCACCATCTCCAGTACTTCGGCCACGCGGGAACGGGGATGGCCGCCGAGACGGGCAAGCACCTGGAGGTTGGTCCGACCAGACAGACTCGGGTAGAAGGCCGGAGCCTCCACGAGCGCCCCCACCCGCGGAAGGTAACGACCAGGCTCGGTCAGGGGCGAGCCCAGGACAGTAGCGCCGCCGGCATCGGGGCGCACGAGTCCCAGGAGCAGGCGGAGAGTGGTCGTCTTCCCTGCCCCGTTGGGGCCCACGAAGCCCGCGATGGACCCGGCAGGGATGGACATGCTCAGGCCATCGACGGCGGCGCGTTTGCCGAAGTGCTTGCTCAGGCCCTGTGTCTCAATGGCATTCATGGAACATCATTCCTTTCCGGGAATGGACGGTCCCGATCCGGTGGCGCATCGAGAGAGGCCCGATCGTTCAGCAGGCCGCTGCCGTGCGCGCTCCAGGGCACCGGGGATTGCTCCCGTTTCGCGATACCGTCCAAGAGGATGCTGACCAAAGCGACCGCCCGATCGGACGTCTGCACGCCCTTGGCCCCCCGCAGCATGCCCATGTAGAGGCTGACCAGAACGCCGACCGGCAGATCAGGGCGCATCTCGCCCGCATCGCGCGCCTCTTCAAAGAGACCTGTGACGCGCCGTCTGATCCGGTCGAGCAAGGACAGGATCACCCGTTGGTGCTCCGGGTCCTTAAGATGCTCCCTGGCATCGCGCAGCAGCACACTCAAACGATCATCCAGAGGGAGAGCGAGCAGCGCCGAGGTGAGCAGAGTCAACCGCTCCCGGAAGCCCTGTGCCCCGGCAAGGGCCCGATCGATCCCGCCCACCCCCTGGTCCACGAAAACCGTCTGGATCATCGTGGTGAAGAGCTCTTCCTTGCCCTTGGGAAAGTGATAATACAAGGCCGCAGAAGTGACCTCGACGGCCTCGCCAAGCAGTTTCATGGACACGCCCTTGTAGCCCCTGGCCAGGAACAAGCCTACCGCTTCGGCCAAGATCCGATCCCGCATCTCCTGGTCCACACGGGAAGAAGAAGGACGCATCTCCGGCTCCACTGGTCTCTCCATGCTGCCCCGATCCTTCCCTACTTACTAAACAATCAGTAAGTAGCAGAAATATAGCACGGCCGCGGCCCGGGTGTAAGGATGCGACGGAGAGCGTTCGGTACAGCTCAAATGGAAGGTGCACAGCGGTCGGCGGCGCCGGCGAAATCGGGTGTTGCCTGCATCACATCCTCCGTTTAGTCTTGTTCCGGGCCGCAGCGTCGCGGTTCCTGATCGGAGGAGGACTCATGACCGAAAAAATCCGGCTTCTCGTAAAAATGGACATCGACAGTGCCCGGACCCGCATCACAGCCCAGGGGCACCTAACCTCCCGCAGCCTTCACGCCCTCTACGCGGTCGCGAGGCGGGCCAACGCACTCAGGCTAGGCCAGGCCCTGGAAATCGACGTCACCGGGGCCAACGTCGACCCCGCCGCCATGGAAGCACTGCACCACTGCTCGCAATCCCACCACCTGCCAACCCTGATCGATCCCCAGCAATCAGATGTCAATCCCCTGACGCCGCCATGGCCGCCTAGCGCAGATCGGAACTGAACGAGCAAACACGCCTCATGAAATGGCTCCGGTGTCACCCTTGGTGCCGTTAGCTGACCGTCCTGCGAGCCCCCGTGCGAAAATGCTGCCATGCCGTCCCCGCAGTCACTGAGCGAAGCTGATCGCCGCCTCGTCGCAACGTGGGCGGCGGACCGTGCTGAGCGGGTCCTGGTCTTGTTCGAAACGGAGGCCCCGAGCGACGGCCGACCACGTGATGCCATCGCTCGTGCCCGGGCGTTTGCTCAGGGCGAACTTGACGCCGCCGGTGAGATTCGCCGGCGCTTCGTTGCTGGCCGGGCCGCGCACGCGGTGCGCTCTCCTGCGGCTGTGGCGGCCGCCCGGGCTGCTGGACAAGCCGCCGGCGTCGCTCACATGGGCGCGCACGCTCTCGGCGCAGCCGCCTACGCCGCGAAAGCGGCCGGGCTGGCCGCTCCGGATCAGCCCACGGCCATCTCCGACGAGATCTCCTGGCAACTCGAGCACATGAGTGCTCAAGTGAGGGCGGCGCTTCAGCAGTTGCCGCCACTTGGTGAGGACTCCGCGGGCCCGCTCGGTTTCGGACTTCTCGCGTCGGGCCTTCTTGGGTCAATCATTCGGAAGATTCAGGCCGCCATGGACAACATCTCGCCGCAGGAGGGTGCCCTATAGCCGATCCTCGACCGGGTATCTCCCGCGTTACTCGAAATTGGAGATGCCATCCGGAGAACTTAGACAAGTTTCACTGCGATTACTCTCGCTCGATACTAAACAGCTCGCACTCGGTGTTGTAGAAGTCCGCCGTCGTTCCCGTGCGGGTCATGCCAATGCGGCGCGCGACAGCCTGCGAAGCGACATTGTTCTTGTTCGTCACGGCAAGGACCCGGTTGAGTCCCGTCGCGAACGCATGAGCGAGAACGGCCTCCGCCCCTTCGCTTGTGTAGCCTTGACCCCACGCATCCGGATGAAGATGCCAGCCGATCTCAATTTCGCAGGACGGGCCCGGCTGTGTTTCGGACCCCGACGCAGGTAGTGGTTTAAGAAGCAGCACGCCGAGTCGCTGACCGGTTGACTTGTCGGTAATCGCCCAGATCCCATGCACAGGGTGCTCGACCGCCGCGTATCGGGCGGTTCGTTCGTCTGCTTCGACACGTTCGGTCATCAACCGCGGCGTCAACCCAATAAAGCGCTGCACCTCCCAGCGGGAGTACATGTCAAAGATGAAATCCGAGTCATCGGAGGTGAAACGCCGGAGCCAGAGGCGGTCAGTCGTTAATTCTTTCACCCGCAAAGCCTAACCAGATCAAGTCGCGTCTCGTCCAGTGGCGTACTCGTAAGCCGATCAGCAGAATGTGATCTGCGTCACAACATATTGTGATCTGAACCACATGGATTTCCAATTTCGTCTTGCATACTCAGGTGTAGTCTGTTATAAGTCACCAGCGATGGTGCTGGTGCTGACCAAGGAGTCGTGCCATGAGTATCGAATCAAGTTCTGCCGCGGGAACCGTCCCGGCCGATAGTGGTCACAGGACTGAAAATCCCCTATCAGCCAAGGGCCCTGCAATCTCCCCACAGGCGAGCACCAGTCCTCCTTTTGCCGATCCGGCAGCCTTGGGTTTGGGCGCTTTCGCAATGACCACGTTTGTCCTGAGCGCCATTAATGCCGGCCTGATCGTCAAAGCCGACGAACCCGTCGTCCTCGGACTGGCATTGTTCTACGGCGGCCTGGCACAATTCGGCGCAGGGATCTGGGAGTTTGCCAACCGCAACGTCTTCGGCGCGACCGCCTTCTGCTCGTACGGCGCGTTTTGGCTCTCGTTCTGGTTCTTGAGCCAGTTCAGCGCAGCCAGCCTTCCGACAGCCGACGCCGGCAAAGCCGTGGGCCTCTACCTGCTGGCCTGGGCAATCTTTACCGCCTATATGACCATTGCCTCCTGGCGCGTCAGCCTGGGCGTCTTCGCCGTCTTCGTCTTCCTGACCCTCACCTTCATCGCGTTGTTTATCGGCGCCTTCGCCGGGGCAAGCGGCATGACGATGCTGGGCGGCTGGCTGGGCCTCGTGACGGCGCTCATTGCGTGGTACTGCTCCCTCGCGGTGGTCGCGAACTCCACCTTCAAGCGGACCGTGCTCCCGGTAGGACGACGGTGACCAGAGATGGTCGACTACCCAACAGAATCGGATGAAACCCTCGCGAACCTGCTGCACGAACAACGGCGCTTCCCCCCGGAAGCCAGCTTTTCCGCTCAAGCCAACGCCACGGCGTCGGACTATGACCAGTCCGACGACGACAGGCTGGCGTTCTGGGCGCGGCAGGCGGAGCGGCTGGACTGGTCGCAAAAATGGGCGGAGGTCCTGGACTGGTCCAACCCGCCATTCGCCAAATGGTTCATCGGGGGCAGGCTCAATGCCGCCTACAACTGCCTGGACCGGCATGTAGCCGCCGGCCGCGGAGACAAGGTCGCCTACTACTTTGAAGGAGAAGGCGGAGACACCCGCACCATCACCTATGCCCAACTGACGAACATGGTCTGCCAGGCGGCGAACACGCTGAGCGATTTGGGCGTCAAGGCCGGTGACCGGGTGGCCATCTACATGCCGATGATTCCGGAAACCGTAGTGTCAATGCTGGCCTGCGCCCGCATCGGGGCCCCGCACACCGTCGTCTTCGGCGGGTTCTCCGCGGACGCCCTCCGGACGCGGATCCACGACTGCGATGCCCGGATCGTCATAACCTCCGACGGCGCCTACCGCCGCGGCAAGGCCACCGGCCTCAAGTCCGCTGTCGACGAGGCACTGCTGGACTGCCCGGACGTCCGCAACGTCCTGGTGGTCCGCCGCACAGGCCAGGAGGTCGACTGGACACCGGGGCGCGATATCTGGTGGCATGAGTCGGTTGAGCTGGCTTCCCAAGATCACCTGGTCGAGGCATTCGATGCCGAGCATCCGCTCTACGTGATGTACACCTCGGGAACCACCGGCAAGCCCAAGGGCATTCTGCACACCACTGGGGGCTACCTGACCGCATGCGCCTATACCCACTGGGCAGTGTTCGATCTGAAGGCTGAGTCCGATATCTTCTGGACAGCCGCGGACATCGGCTGGGTTACCGGGCACAGCTACATCGTGTACGGTCCCTTGGCCAATGGCGCCACCTCCGTGCTGTACGAAGGTACCCCGGACACCCCCCACCAGGGCCGCTGGTGGGAGATCATCGACAAATACAGGGTCTCGATTCTCTACTGTGCACCGACCGCCATCCGGACGTTCATGAAATGGGGCGCCCAGATACCGGCCAAGTACAGCCTCGAGAGCCTGCGTGTGATCGGCACGGTGGGAGAGCCGATCAACCCTGCTGCATACATTTGGTACCGGGAGAACATCGGGCACAACCGAACACCCGTTGTGGACACCTGGTGGCAGACCGAGACCGGATCCATCATGATCAGTCCACTCCCTGGAGTTACAGCAGGCAAGCCGGGCGCCGCCATGAAGGCACTGCCCGGAGTCGTGGCCGACGTCGTAGATGACGCGGGCGCATCGGTTGCCGACGGTTCCGGCGGATACCTGGTGCTGAGGGAACCCTGGCCATCCATGCTGCGCACCATTTGGGGCGACGACGAGCGTTACGTGGACACGTATTGGTCACGCTTCCCGGGGCTCTACTTCACAGGGGACGGCTCGAAGAAGGACGAGGACGGGGATATCTGGCTCATGGGCCGGGTGGACGATGTGATGAACGTGGCAGGGCACCGGCTTTCGACCACGGAAATCGAATCGGCCCTCGTCTCCCATGCGAAAGTCGCCGAAGCCGCCGTCGTCGGCGCCACGGACGAAACCACCGGGCAAGGCATCGTCGCCTTCGTCATCCTCCGCAGCGAGGCGGGCGACGGCGGCCCGGAAGTCGTGCAGGAGCTGCGTGAACACGTGGCCAAGGAAATCGGCAAGATCGCCCGGCCCCGGCAGATCATGGTGGTCGCGGAGCTGCCCAAGACCCGGTCCGGCAAGATCATGCGACGGCTACTCAAGGACGTCGCCCAGGACCGGCCGATCGGGGATGTCACCACCCTGGCAGACTCGTCCGTCATGGACCTGATCAAGGCCGGCATGCCAGGCGGCGCAGGAGGGCCGCACTAGCCGGCAGCATCCGGACGACACGGGGCGTGAGGACGTTGGATATTCTCAAGACGCCGGTGCGTACCCGAGCCGCCTAGGCTAGCGGGACCCGGCACTGCGACATTGCACGGCAGTCTTCTGCAACGCCGGGCGAGTCTGCGGACTGTAGGCCCGCTGCTGCGGCGCGGCCGTGACAGAAGCTGCCTGTCGCGCCGCCATGCCGCTCGCTAGACTTGAAACGCGCCCAAGGAGACGCATCAGTTGGTCGCGGGAAAGGCAAGATCATGGCCGACATCAACGACGCAGCAGAACCCACTGAAGAGACGAGCGACGAAGCTTCCGAGGAACCGGAGCTCCGGGGCCGGTACGTCGAGGGCAACTACGGGAAGACGGGCAGGCAGCCCGGACGGCACCCAGATGACGAGGAAGGCCAGTACAGCGAAGGTGACTACGGCACCGCCGGCAGCCAGGGCGGTCTGCCCGAGCCCCTGGGCGGGAAGGCCCGGGAAGCCGGGCGCTATGCGAAGTCCGACTTGGGAGACGCCGGAACGGTTCCGGGACGCACCGCGGAGTCCGAGATAGGCCAGTACGCCGAGGGAGACTACGGAACCGATGGAACGGTCGGTCCCGTGCGCAAAGCAACGGTCCGACCCCAGACACCTGACCCGGACAGCGGCAGCTGACGGTAGACCGGACAATTGGCCGTACAACCGAACGGCGTATTTGTGGCGAGATTAAGGCAGGCTGGGGGTTATCGATACCCTGAACGAGCGTGTCGATCCTGGCGGGCCTGGAATCATTGGCCGTACAGGCTGGGCGTGAATGGGCGCGGATTCCCTGCGGTTGAGCAGCTCTGCGCCGTGGGCAGCCAGCACTGGGTGGGTGTGGAAAGTGTCACATTCCACGCAGGTGTAGGCCATGCCGACCTCCTCCCGCATCGACGCGTGACCGGATCGATGCTCTCGATGATCAGATGGGCGTCACTGCCGCATCCGCTGCACCAAGCCGCAACGATGTCCCTGCGCCGCGTAGCAGGGACGAAAATGTCCCGGCCCCAGCTAAGCCTTGATCCACCGATGATGATCGAGACGCGGGCGGCGGTTTAAACCGAGAATGCCCGTCTTTTCGAGGAAAATGGAGCTTGTCTAGAGCACATTGACCACCGAAAAGAGAGGCATCTCGTAGATGAAAGTTTCCCACAAGCCTG